>DNDT01000241.1 GCA_003487525.1 Flavobacteriales bacterium | reverse complement strand
CGGGACACACAACCGATACGGTAATCAACTATCTTTTCCGTACGCTTTGCATGGGCAACTTCTACCCACTTGACATGTCCTGCAAAGAATACCAGGGAGATAGTTGATTACCGTATCGGTTGTGTGTCCCGGGTGGTTTGGACGACGGTTGTGCCAAAAGGGTGACCAGTTCTTGTTCTTCCAGTCCGGAAAATCAAAGTTGTTCAGACCGCACTGAATCCACTGGGTATTAGCAGTTATGTTGGTTGGTGCGTTGGTCACGGGCCGGCAACATACGTTGAAAGTGAATGTCCAGTCACGTGCACGCTGGGGTGAGGTCCACGTTCCCCGGTAAACATACTCCTCGTAACAAAGGGTGGTCGCGTCCGTACAGTTCAGCATGTTCGGCGGGTTGAGGGGCGGAACATTTGGACCGGTTATTGGAAGCATAGCGCAGGTGAAGCCCAAAGGAGATCGGTTAATGGACGGAGCCGATGCATAAATCGTGGCTGGATTGGGTGGGCCCGCAGTGGATCCCTGACAATTCCTGTAGAATATAAAGGTGAATTCATACGTACTATCCAGGGTATGTCGGTAAAAAAGATCCATACCCGAAGCGTGGCTCGCAAATGATTCTTTTGTTTCGATGAAAAAGACACCGATGAGTGTCAAGATGAAGATTCCCAGTTTTTTCATAACCTGTAATTTAAACTCTCAATATCGATTGCCCGAAAACATTATTTCAGACAAATTTTCAAATACTCTTTAATGTCTAGACGTACACCTATGTAAAGAAGTTGCAAGAAATCATCAGTAATTGAATACCATTCAGGTCGTTGAAGCAAAGGAGCCACAATATTATATATTGAGCTAACCTCTATTTATCTGAAGCTTAATCTCCCTTCAAATTCAAGTGTCTCATTACCAGTTGGTCTATTCTTCTTGCTTTCATGAGTGATTCCATGTAACGTGCTCTGCATTAATTTACGTTTCGGACGAAAAAATATTTCTGTTGTCCACCATAAACAAGTGGAGTGAAAAAAGGTACTTTTGCCGCTCAGATTTTCATGGAGAATATTCGAAATTTTTGCATCATTGCACACATTGACCACGGTAAGAGTACCCTGGCCGATCGTCTTTTGGAATTTACCGGCACCATCTCCAGTCGTGACTTAAAGGAGCAAACCCTTGACGACATGGATCTTGAAAGAGAGCGTGGCATTACCATAAAGAGCCATGCCATTCAGATGGAATACAAGATTGATGGAATAAACTACACCCTGAATCTTATCGACACACCGGGTCATGTGGATTTTTCCTACGAGGTTTCTAGGTCGATAGCAGCTTGTGAAGGTGCTTTGTTAATTGTCGATGCGGCGCAGGGAATTCAGGCACAAACCATATCCAATCTCTACCTGGCTTTTGACAATGATCTGGAAATTATTCCTGTCTTGAATAAAATCGACTTGCCGAGTGCCATGCCGGAAGAAGTAAAAGACCAGATTGTGGACCTGACCGGCTGCAACAGGGAGGATATTTTGGAAGCCAGCGGCAAAACCGGCCAGGGAATTCAGTCTGTTTTGGAAGCCATCGTTAAAAGGATTCCACCACCTGTCGGAGACGCCTCTCAACCCCTTCAGGCCATGATATTTGATTCGGTTTACGATTCGTACAGAGGTATATGCGCCTATTTCAAGATCGTAAATGGAAAAATTAAAAAGGGAGACAGGGTAAAGTTCATGGCGACCAAGCGGGAATACATTGCGGAAGAAATTGGCGTCTTAAAACTAAAAAAGGAAGCCAGAAATTCTCTTGAAGCCGGCAATGTAGGCTATATAATATCGGGAATAAAAGAGGCCCGCGAAGTAAAAGTCGGTGATACACTGACCACCATAGAGAATCCATCAAAGGATATCATCGAAGGATTCGAACATGTCAAACCCATGGTTTTTGCAGGGATTTATCCTGTTGACACGGATGATTACGCCGAATTGAGGGATGCTATGGGAAAACTTCAGCTTAATGATGCATCGCTTGTATATGAGCCTGAATCTTCAGCTGCCCTTGGTTTTGGTTTCCGTTGCGGATTTCTCGGTATGTTGCACATGGAAATAATACAGGAGCGACTTGAACGGGAGTTCGACATGACGGTCATTACCACTGTTCCGAACGTGTCTTACAGAGCCTACCTTACCAGGAATCCTACCGAAATGCTTTTGGTGAACAATCCGTCTGATCTACCTGAAGCAACAGTACTGGACCATGTTGAAGAACCGTATATCAAGGCACAGATCATTACCAAATCAGAATACATTGGGCCCATCATTTCGCTTTGCATGGACAAAAGAGGTGAAATCATTAACCAGGTCTACATTACAGCGGATCGTGTCGAGCTTACGTTCGAAATGCCTCTGGCAGAAATCGTCTTTGACTTTTACGACAGGCTTAAGTCGGTTTCAAGGGGATATGCTTCATTCGATTATCATATGATTGGGTATCAATCATCCAGACTTATAAAGCTAGATATATTGCTTAACGGCGATCAGGTAGATGCGCTTTCGGCACTTATACACAAAGACAAAGCGTACGATTTAGGAAAAAAAATCTGCTCCAAACTTCGCGAACTAATTCCGAGGCAGCAATTTGACATTGCCATTCAGGCCGCAATCGGAGCTAAAATTCAAGCGAGAGAAACGGTAAAGGCCCTTCGAAAGGATGTAACCGCAAAGTGTTACGGCGGAGATATTACCCGAAAAAGAAAATTACTTGAAAAACAGAAAAAAGGTAAAAAACGGATGCGCCAGATAGGAAATGTTGAGATCCCTCAGCAGGCCTTCATGGCTGTTTTGAAGCTAAATTCGTAGAAATACCATTATTAATCCTACAATTACACATTATGTCAGGTCATAGTAAATGGTCAACGAT
>DNDT01000165.1 GCA_003487525.1 Flavobacteriales bacterium | reverse complement strand
AAAACATTACGCAATGCCGAAGTCCCAGCCACAGAGGAGGAAATCCGCGCCGCGGCGTTGCAGTACGTGCGGAAGGTGAGCGGCTATCGCAAGCCTTCAAAGGTCAATGAGGAGACGTTCGAGAAGTCCGTAGATGCAATAGCGGATGCGACTAAATTTTTATTAATGAATCTAAGAATAGGTAGGGCATGAATTAAAAGGATGTGCCTTGCAAGGAACTTCCTTATTTAAAAAGAGTAATGGGAATCGGCACTGCCCATCCCCCGAACCTGGAAAAGCCTGAAGAATTCAATGATGTGGTGTTATTGTTTTTGTATCAGAGCTGATTTCTGCAAAAGTATGCAGGTATTGGCAAGCCATCTGGGATCTAAGGTCATCTATCACTTAAGAAGGCCGTGAATGATTAGACAAAGATTACTCAAAATTTATTCTAAGCTCTAAAATATAGAGCAAATTATTCGGGATATGAATACACATCGATGACAATATCTTTTTCATCTTTCAAATAAGCGGTGTCGCCATTATCATTCCACACCATGCTTTTCCTGTTCCAGAACAAATTGGTCTGAGTATCAGTTCCAATTCTTGTCCAAATTTTAACTGTAGCTTCTCTTTTGAGTATGTAACTTGGAAATGTAAATGAATTCCCCGCACTATCAAATAGTGTCCACTTAGTCATATCAACTTTTACCCATCCTTTATTTTCAAGAACCACATACTCATCCGTAGGATTGATATCTTTTATTCTTACTTTTACGCCATGGCGAATAAATAAGCCTTTGAGTAATTCGAATAGTATTTCTCCAATTACTAACACATAGAGGATATATATAATAAAGTCGATAAGCGCAGATGATTGAACATATACAGGTACAAGTATTTCATGCATGCCCCATAAGCCTAAAAGCAATCCAAATGCAACTTCAAAGAAACCTTCCTGCATTACATTATTCAACAACAATGTGATTGGTATCATTACAAGAAGAAATATTATTAAGACAATTTGATAAAAAGAATATCTTATTAAGTGAAGATTTGTGTTCCCAGTCGTATTTTTTTCGAACGATCCTGTCCACCCCTTTTGTGCAACTACTACCTCAAGCAATGGTGAAAATCTTGTTACCGGCTCCCCATCAAAAACCCCATCGAAAGAAACTTTTATATCTAATCTCTGCTCGTCAAATGGAAAAAGATCCGGCCTGTTCCCTGTTGTTCTGTATATATTGAAAATATTTGCGCTGGATTCTATGGGGACAATCCCAAGTAATATATGTGGTTGAAGATATCTCTTTCCCCTCACCATATTCTGGGAATCAAAAATATACTCATATTCATTTGCATCGTAATTCAAATTTGTGATTGATTTTTCTAAAATCAAATCAGAAGGAACAAGATCGCTATTCGTTGATGTGTAAATAGAACTAATGGACAATTCTTTAGGAACTCCTGCATCATCATAAACAGTGATGTAATCTAAATATATTTGTGCAAAAGAACTTTGAGGCTGAAGTAAAAAGCTGGTTGTACGACTATTTTCTTGATAGAAGTTCTGTGTATCTTCACTAAATACTGATGCGTCCTGCTGCACAACACTTATTCCAAGTGCTATCTTTTTTTCACCCTCGAAATAAAACGTAGAGTTAACGTTCAACACATATTTCTGAAACATAAAGAGAAATAAAAAAATGAGAACTGTTAGATTTAATGGCAGTTGAAATTTTCGCAACCAAGAAATATTCTTCATTATTATTGATCTCCCATTATAGAAAATGGTTTAATTAATTTTTGGTAGTAAAACGTAAATTTCCTCATAAATTGTGACTTAAAAATAACACAGAGAATGCCCATTGGAAAACATTGGATGATTGACTTGCATCACAATGTTACAGTAAAATAACTAGAATTGCAATGATACTGCAATGAAAAACGGAAGAAACTACAGTAGTAAAAGTGAGGGTAGAATGAAAAAATCTATTGTTTTTTATATAATTATTATTTCTTCGTTATTCGTCTTGGTTGGGTGTGGTCCCACACCACCTCCTGATAATTCTCCACCATGGGATTCTTCTTCACATTCACTTACCGAAGAGCCACCCACCGAAGAGCCATCCACCGAAGAGCCACCCACCGAAGAGCCACCCACCGAAGAGCCACCCACCGAAGAGCCACCCACTGGAGTTTTGGATGTGCTTGTAGATATAGTGTTTGATGACTGTAGTTGTGGTGGCGATTTCCAAAAAGCGACAGTAAACCTAACCATCAATGATGGCGAAGCACCCTATAATATAAGTGATATTGGTCCTGTTTTCCCTGATAAAAATAAGCTTGTAACCTTTGATGTTTCAGTAGGAAGTTCTTTTCCACTTATTATTAATTCAAGTGACGGCTTATCATGGGAACCTGATGATAATATTGACGCTTCCCCTCCATACGCTTGCCAACCTCCACCAAGTTGCAGTTCTGAGTCCAATAACAACAACTCATGTCATGAAGAGGAAGTTTGTATAGACACAGTAACTACAATAGAAGTATGTGGAAAGTGGACAGGGAATGGTAAAAAATGCCTAGAATGGGAAGAAAAAGACATAATAACAACAACTTGTCATATGGAATTAGTTTGCGATTAATTAGTTCTTCTTTACAAACATCTTGTATCTGCTCTTGCTTATAAACATTATCTAGCTGGGTATTGTGGCAATAGCCCACAATATTTCCCAAGGCACTCAAAGTCTTATAAAAGCATTAGCATCGAAATAAGTTGTGTAAGTTATCACTCATGCATCTCTCAGATATAAGTGACAAACTGATTTTCGTCTACAACGCTGACGGAGCATCATTAACATGCTCAAATACTTGATCCGCAAGGTGTTTAAGTAAAGTTGCTCGATTGCCTTACGCAGTTTCCTTGCCAGTTTAACAAATTCAGGCGTGTACCAAACATCATCAACTCGTGGACGTGGAAGGTCAACTTCCATGTCCATTTTTATTGTGCCGGGGCG
>DNDT01000463.1 GCA_003487525.1 Flavobacteriales bacterium | reverse complement strand
CGGTCGTCAGGATACCTACCGAAGTCAGAATTCCATCGGATGTATTTCTAAACCAATCCAACACCTCCCTGCGCTCCTGTGAACTAAACGTACTGTCCAGGTGTCGAATGTTTTGAAAACCATGTGCAACAAACAAATCATAAACCTTTATAGAAGTCGCAATACCGGCGTTAAATATGAGTGTTTTCTTCCCTTTGCTCTTTTCCTCATACGCAGATAATAGGGCCTGCTGCATGTGGTCCCTTCCGTAGACGCGTTCAGAGGAGCTCACGGTAAAATCACCGCTAATACCAACTGTAAGAGACTTTAAATTGACACTGTAGGTGTACGTGGTTGCTTTACATAAATAACCGCTGTCAATGAGATCTGCAATGGACTCACCCATGATCAGTTCGTCGTAATTCTCGTTAAGCGGTAAGTTTTTATTGGAACTGAGCGGAGTAGCAGTAACACCAAGAATATTGGTATCCTTGAAATACTGAAATATCTTGCGAAATGAATTGTAATGAGCTTCATCCACAATTACAAGGCCAATGTCGTCAAGGTAACATTCGTTATCAAGCAACCTGTTGTTGAGTGTTTCAACCATCGCAATAAAACACTTGAACTTAATTTGATCCGGAATATCGTGCACGTCACTGTCGATGACCTTTGTATCCAATCCGACGCTGTTAAGCACACGCGAAGTCTGCCCCAACAACTCCACCCTGTGTGTCAGAATCAATACTTTTTGGTCAAAATCACGAAGGTATTTTCTGGCTATTTCGGAAAATATAAGTGTCTTTCCACCACCTGTAGGCAATTGAAACAAAAGGTTGGTGCCCTTTTCAATTTCACTCAGGCGTTCAAAGATACCCTCGACCAGTCTTTTCTGGTATGGATATAGCTCGTTCGGCTTGGTTTGACTGTTAGGTTGATTGTCGGGCATTAAATTGAATTAAGCCGCAAAAGTAGCACCAAAGTTTGACGCCCCGAACTTGTAACCAAGAAATCTTAGAATTTATAGGACAATCCGATTCCCAATAATTGTTTAATCTGCACTCTTGGACCGTAATGAGTCACTCCGGCTTCATCGGTGCCCGTTGGGATGGCAATGTCATCATCATAAATAAGTTCGACCCGAATGTTTGCAGCCAGATAGTCATTTACCTTCATATTTATCAGTCCTTCCCAGTTCACGTCGATGTTTCCGAAATTATCAATGTAATTGGCATACAGTTCCAATTTGGTTAAAAAATCGACGTTGGTCCAGATATTGGCTTTGTACATCAATTTAAGGTGCGCTCCAATTTCATACCTGAATTGCTGACCGGGAAGAAACGTCGAATCAATTGTACCTGTTGTATCTCGCACAATGGTTTCCCAATCACCCGGCTTTACACCAAAAGAACCTTTGTCGGCTAATTCCTGATCAAGCACGATTGTCGTTTTCGCAGAAATGGGCGCGATAAATAAGGAGAAATTTTCGTTCGGATTATAATCCGCTCCGGCTGAAATGGTGATATAAGCGGGCGACATGAAATCAGAGATTTTTACCAATTGAAATTCCGGATCTTCATAACCAGGTGTAAATTGTGTTCTGAACGCCGTCAGAAAACTCGCATACCATGATTTCCCAAGATTGTAACCCAGCTTGGAATCAAAATTTATTTTATCATCCGTTTTGCGTTCCGTTGCCTGCCTTTCCCTGATAATACCGTATGAAAGGTCCAATTGGTTATCCCATCTCACTTTGTTTTTTTCATACGTGGCGAAAAGTTTTAAAAATCCAATTCCACTTACCGAAGGCTTACCTCCTGCGGTCCAGTTTTCATAATACGCTTGCGTGAAATTTAATGAAATGACCCCTCCCGTTTTCCAGGTACTGTCTTTTAGAGTTTCCTGGGCACAAATTCCTGTTACGGCAGCCATTATCCCAATGACTGTCAAACTATACTTTTTCATATAAATTCAGATTGTTAAATAAGTTTACGAATTTTCATAAGTTCCAAGATGGATTCGGCAATTTCATCGTCATCCATTGTGGAACAATTAAACTGAGCATGAAATAAATCATCCGAAGCTTTGAATCCAAAAAAATAATCGATAAGCAGGGTTCGGTTGATGTCGCTTTCTTCCATAAATTCTCTCGCTTTTTCCGGACTCATGTTTTCATGTTTCTCTACCTTTTTTAATCTGTATTTGTATGGGGCATAAAGCTTTATATGCAGTGCCTTATCGATGTCCTTTGTAATTGCGACGCCTCCCAGTCCTACAATGATAACATTACCCTTGGCGGAAAAATCAGTTATCAGTCCGGCAATGGTTTTTTTTACCTTGACATCACTTTCGTAATATCGCTCTCCAAAAGAGAGCATCAAATCTCTAAAAAATCCTTTATCTGCACTGTGAAGGACGCTATTAATCTTCTTTTGATTCATATGAAGTTCCCTTGCCGATATTTCAAGAATTTCCTTGTTGATGGATTTCCAGTGCTCACCCTTATTTACATGGCGAAGTTTCAATACCAATTTTTCTGCCACTGAGTTTCCCGGACAACCTTTTTCGCGCGAAATGGTTACAACGGGACCGTCGACTGATTTAGACTTTTCGAGCTTTTGCGATCGACGATTCATGTAATTCAGAAGATCTTCTTTCATGACGTTGATTTTGATGTATGAAGTTAAACCTTTATTTTTTCATTTTCTTCTTATTTCTTAATTTAGTATGAATGAAAAAATATCCTAAGCAGTTGAATATCAGGATTTTTGGCAAGGTTCAGGGAGTTTGGTTCAGAAAATCGGTAAAAGAACAAGCGTTGAGAATTGGCATCACCGGCATTGTCATGAATGAACCTGACGGTTCTGTTTTTATTGTCGCCAAGGGAACGGAAGCGCAGTTAGATGAATTTATTTCATATTGTTCCAAAGGGCCTGAACTGGCTGAGGTAAAAAATATTCACATCGAGGAAGAAGAAGTGAAATCATTTGATGGTTTTCAGATTATCCGGGATTAGTCAAAATAAGAAGCACCGATCGAGTAGGTGAACCCCAGAGAAACATACATGTTAATCATGGCAAATTCGACTGCCTCCAACTTCTTGCTGTAAATTGAATAAAGACCGGTCGAAAACTGACCATTGGCATTCAATTTTTTGTAAAGCTTGTGTTCGAATCCCAACTGAAGTCCAAAATCAGTCTTATTGATGTATTTTTCATAATCCTGTGTCCGCTGAAAACGAGTCGAAACTGGTGGTAATTTAGGTCCGAGACTGACTGTTCCGTCCACAAAAACTTCATTCTTCGCATCCATTAAAAAAGCGATGTAAAATCCAAGATATACGCCGGCATTTTTTCCAATTCTGTATCCAAGGGAAGAATTCAATTCGATGTATTTTAATCGATAACTGCCTTCACTATGTCCCGAAAAATAGGCGTCTTCCACGTACACTTCAGAAACATTTCCGTTAACCTCCTGCTCCATTGTTCCATTGTATGGCTGGTCAACCAGGGTAGCACTAAAATCCGAAGCCTTTGCAGAATAGCTAATATTGAATTTCAGGTACATCTTCGGTGAAACAACATGATTTAGCTGAAGTCCCACATAAGGTTGCAATATCATGTTGGCATATCGCTCTTCGGGTATGTTATAAAAAGGAAACGGAATGGCCGACCCAACATTGGTATTCAGTACGATTGCCGGGTAATTTCCGGACAAAAGAGATCCTGTCTCCTCTTGAGCGGAAGTACCAATCCCAAAGAACAAGAAAACAATTGCTAAAAAGCAATCAATATGTGAATTTGCAGTTGTCAATTTTAAACGTACTTCCGATTTCTCCCTTAAAAAATTCCGCAGCCTTACTCGAGGTAAAGTTAACTACGACAGTATCCGGCTTTTCATTTCCAGCAGGGTAATTGTAATCGACCACAAGCTCAAAAGCTGTATAAGTAGAAACAAGGTCATAACCCGGTTGGTTTGCAAATCCAACAGTGTCGCGTTGCCCGGTGGTTTGATTGTACTTAGTGAGCAGAATAATGATATTCGATGAATCGCCATTCACCGGTGTATATTTGTAAAATCCTGTCATGCTGACCGGCTTATACGTGAATGGCATCCCAAGTTTAGCGCTTTTGGCCGTGTTATTTAGGTTAAGTTTGAATTTTCCGACATAAATACTTCCACCGGCAATCAGGTTTTGCGATGAGATCGTTGTCATTTCCACCGCATAATCACCACTAATGGCATCGGTCGTTTTATAAGTGGTAACCTGACCTGTAAGCGCTGTTCCAGGGTTTCCGGAGGACCAAATTCCGCCACATGGAGTCTCATACTTACCACCGGATTCAATGGGAGTTCCCCATTCGTCAAAATCGAAATTCGGCAGCTGATTCGTATAATCGGGTCTGTCAAAGCATCCCAATGTTACGATCGGAGCAGAAGGATCATCCTTTTTCTTGCTGCACGATAATGCAAAAAGTACTGCTGAGGCAAGTATTAGTTTTTTTGATATGGTCATATGAATGCAATTTAAGCTGTTAATTTACAATTTTATAAATCGATATTCGAGTTGGAGGATGTCTGTTATCAACAGAATCCTATNNATGTCTGTTATCAACAGAACCCTATCAGTAAACAGACATTCCATTTTGCATATTGTCTGCTGTTTCGAATTCCGGGATTTCGCACCCGGCTGTGAGAGCTGATTAATATTAAAGTTCAGAAATCTGCAATTCATACTTACTTTTGCAGGCTTATAATAAAGTGACATGTTTAAAATCATTAACAAATTAAACCGCATACTTCTCCCGAGTTATGTCAAAAGAGACTTAACGCGTCTCAATAAAATCGACAAGGCAATTATAGCCTATCGCCTCTGGGTCACTAAAAAATGCCTTAAATAACATGTCCTCAAAGCTCCAATCAGAAATCTCCAAACGTCGGACTTTTGCCATTATCAGTCACCCTGATGCAGGAAAAACAACCCTGACCGAAAAATTTCTCCTGTATGGAGGCGCTATTCAGACCGCCGGAGCGGTAAAATCAAACAAAATCAAGAAAACCGCCAGCTCCGATTTTATGGAAATCGAGAGACAACGAGGAATTTCGGTCGCTACCTCTGTAATGACGTTCGAATATCAAAATGTATTGATCAATCTACTCGATACACCCGGACACAAGGATTTTGCAGAAGACACTTATCGGACCCTCACTGCGGTGGATAGCGTTATTCTGGTCATCGACTGTGTCAAAGGAGTCGAAACTCAGACCGAGAAATTAATGGAAGTGTGCCGGATGAGAAAAACTCCGGTCATCGTATTCATCAACAAACTCGATCGTCCGGGGCGGGATCCGTTTGAATTGCTTGACGAACTTGAAGAAAAGCTGAAAATAAAGGTCCGTCCTCTTTCCTGGCCAATAAGCAACGGGGATACGTTCCAGGGAGTTTATAACCTTTACGACAGTCAACTGAACCTGTTCGAATCGGACAAACAAAAAATCGAACGGGAAAAAATTCTCATCAAGGATATCAAACAACCGGAATTGGAGCAGTACATTGGAAAATATGCCGGCCAACTGAGGGAGGATGTTGAACTGGTCGAAGGCGTGTACGAAGCATTTGATGAAAATCCATACAAACACGGAGATCTGGCTCCGGTCTTTTTTGGCAGTGCCCTGAACAACTTCGGTGTAAAGGAACTGCTGGATACATTTATTCGAATTGCCCCTCATCCGGTAGGCCGAAAATCTGAAACCCGCGAGATCAAACCGACTGAAAAAGCCTTTACCGGTTTTATTTTCAAAATTCACGCAAACCTTGACCCGAACCACCGGGATCGGATCGCCTTTCTGCGCGTATGCTCCGGAGAATTTGAGCGGAACAAGTTCTTTCATCACGTACGACTTGACAAAAAATTAAAATTCGCGAATCCCGCAAGCTTTATGGCACAGAGCAAGCAGATGATTGAACATGCCTACGCAGGTGACGTCATTGGATTATACGACACAGGAAATTTCAAAATAGGCGATGGTCTTTCCGAGGGAGAAAAAATACATTTCATCGGTATTCCCAGTTTCTCCCCTGAAATATTCAAGGAGGTCGTCAATAAAGACCCCATGAAGTCAAAACAACTGGAAAAAGGAATCCAACAGCTCACTGAAGAGGGTTTGGCTCAGTTGTTTACACAGCGTTCCGGAAACAAAAAATACATTGGCACAGTTGGAGAGTTGCAGTTCGAAGTCATTCAATACCGGCTTAAAAACGAATATAGTGCCAGCTGCGATTTTCACGGAATGAACTTTTATTGTGCATGCTGGATAAGCAGTACATCAAAGGCCAAACTTGAAGAGTTTTGCAGACACAAAGAACAGTTTATCGTCTTGGACAAGCAGAAAAAACTGGTGTTTTTGGCGCAATCAAAGGGAGTTCTGGACATCACAATGAATAACTACCCTGATATCGAATTTCGTTTTACCTCAGAATTCGTTGTATAGCAGAGACTCCGGCGGAACCGTCAGGTGGAAAACAAACTTCATTTTTCCATTGGTCCTGATTGTTGATTCAATCTTGTCAAACAACTGCTTTCCGCGATACATTTTGTAAACGATTTCGTTGGTATCGGCGTTCATCGGAATTCTGGCATAATGTATCTGGGCCGGAAGTGTTTGCCAGTTTCTTGTATCGGCTTTTTCGGATACGGCATTAAAAACAGTTATGGCGGTGGCCAATCCTTCGTTCTCTTTGCGGGCAGCAGCCGCTGCTGCTTGCTTTAAGGCCACCCTCAAAAGGGCTTTGGACATCTCCCTGGTCATCCGATCATCAAGTGACTTTATGGCAATTTTGTTAATGTCCTCCAGTAATTCCAGGTTATATTCCTGCCCGTCATACGTCACGGATCCACCCGTCAATCCGCCTTTTCTAATTTCGTATTTGGGAAAAGCGACGCGCACTATTCTCAAATCATTTAATGACGCCTGATCGTCGCCAGAACGCATGTAAAAACCAAAATCCAATCCCATTTCCTTGTTTACAAATGAAACATATCCTCCCTGACCCTTCACAACGACAAAATTGATGCTCCATTCCGCTTTGACGGGACCGAAACCATTGTGCCAGAACACCACCAACTCATTTTTAGGTCGTTTTTCATGCCTGTCGTACTTTAGTTGAAACAGTTTTTCGTATTCTTCCTGTTCTTCAGTGAAACCGTTTAATCCCGCCAGGCGCACCAGATCCTTTTTAAGTTGCAGCGGCACTGTCGAATTGAAAAAACTCTTGTAATCGGTGGTATAAATTTCGTAGGCATTCCGATAGGCTATAAAAGCGTTGTTTTCATCTCCGGAAGCCTCGTAAAGCAATCCCATCAAGGTGTGTGCAAATGCATCCCTTTTGTATTTTTTTTCACTCTTGTATTTGTCGCTTATTTCGGTGAGCCGAATGTTCATTCGCCTGCATTCGACCATTGCTTCATCCAGCTCATTGAGTTTGATGTAGTTGATGGCCTTGTAATAATGGATAAAAATCTTTTCAAAGTCCTCGCCGCCATACTGGCGCATCATGTCGTTTGTAAGCAAGGCCACTGCTTCCTGTCCGTAGTTTCGCTCAAAATCCTCTACATATATATAGGCCTGTTCAAAATATTCATTGCTTTTTTCAAATTCACCCATTAATTGTGTGACAATGCCTTTATCCAGAAAATACAGCAACTGATTCCGTTTCTTTTGAAGAAACTTGTTCCTGTCAAGAATGTTATCCGCTTTTACGTAATCTCTTCTGGCAAATTCCTGATGAAATACGAGATTCTTCTCGTAATACGTCAAACAGGATTGAAGAAAGACAATAATGAAGATGGAGAAAAGGATGCGCCTTTTCATCACGAAAGACTAATCAAAGCTATTTTTTAACGAGCTTTTTAATTTTCTTATCCCCTATCCAAACCTTTTCATTGGTTTCGATGTTGGTGAGTTCCATATTCACCTGATAAAAGATGGCCTTTTCCTTTTTGTTCTGATCAACGATAGAGTTAATCGTACCCTGCAGTAAAAAATCGGCACCCAGTTCCTGTCCCCATTTCTTTACGGTCTCCTCTGATGCAAACTCCTGCTGTTCAGCTCTTTCGTCTCGTAATTCATTGCGGGCATCCCCGGCCTGAACTATCTTTGCCCTTCCGGAATTTAAAATCTCTCGCTCAATATCCTTAATAAACGTACCCGAACTGATGTGTTCATGACTTAAGTTCTTCACAAGACCGACTATTAGCGCCGGTTTTCTGTCTTTATCGGCCGAGAACTCCATGGCCCAGGGCCTGGAAAGTGCGTCCTTGACCATTTCTTCAGCGACCAACCTTGAATCGGTTTCATTCCATCTTCCGCTCAGATCAGTGGTTTCACCTGCATCAACTCTCGATACTTTTTGACCGCAAGCCAGTAAACTTAATAACACCAATAATGCACTTAATCTAATTACCATAATTGAAATATTTGATTCCCAAATGTAGCTACTTATCAAAAAAGTTCGACAATTGACCCAATGAAAAGATCTAAATTTTGGTTAAATATCGTTTAAAAATACCGATAGTTTCTCCTGATATATCTTAAAATCAGGCAGATTGTTGTGGACACCTCCTTTAATACCGACAAATTGAATCCGGTCCGTAATTTTAGAAAGCTTCACCGAATTTTCATATGGCACCAATTCATCGTCCGTACCGTGAAAAATTAATATTGGACATTCCAGGTTTTTGATGCTCCGGTAGGTCCGTATCTTGTATTTTGAGAGAAGGCTTGCCGGCATTAAGGGATAATGGTAATGAATGAGCGACAAAAAGGAATAATACGGAGTTTCCAGTATCAGTGCATCCGGCGGTATTTTCCGGGCCAAAGCCGATGCAATACCCGAACCTAGTGAAGTACCGTAGTAGATTATTTTAGCGTAGGATCTGGATTTTAAAAATTCCTTCAGTACAAAACGCGCGTCCGAATGAAGCTGTGATTCGGCACTGATTTTACCTGTGCTTTTTCCATATCCGCGGTAGTCGTAAAACAGCACATCGAATTTATTTTTAACAAAATTCGCGGCCAGGGTTCCCCACCCCTGGATGTTACCTGCATTCCCGTGATGATAGTAAACCAACCCTTTTGAATTTGGCGCTTTAAATAGCAAGCAATTGATTTTAACCCCATTTTTATTGACCAGGTCGAATTCTTCATGAGGTAAATTGAAATTGTATTTATGCGTCTCCGGAAGTCGTTCACCGAGGAAAATCATATAATCCTGCAGCAAGTATAATGTAAGTGCGACACCCACAAACAAGGTGGGAATAATAATCAGTATGTAACCGCCAAATTTCAGCCAATTCATTGTACTGTTAAGTTACGATTAAAAGGGGAACGTGGAAAGAGGAAACGGGAATAAAGATTGAAATCAACATAATGGGGTATTGAGTGGATAATAATTTTTGAGTGAATCGTAAAGCACACTCCCAATCTCACTCCCGCTCATTTCCAACATTTAACAATTCTTTAACAAGCACTCAATTCATTCAAGAGTTACATAATCTTAATATTGTACTTTAGCGCGCAAAATTAAAACCCCATGAAATTTTTTTCTTTTCTACTTATTTCGCTTAGTTGTCTGATTGGCTCCACCGCTACAAGCTTTGCAAAAGAAGGCGAAAAAGCCTACGAGATAAAAATTAAAATTACCGGATTGCCGGACACCACTTTTTTTCTGGCAAACTTTTATGCAAAAAACCAATATTATAAGGATACCGCGCGGTCAGATAAGAAAGGCTTTGTGGTATTTAGTGGAAATCAGGAGCTAGAACAAGGAATGTATTCACTTGTTTTGGGAAACCGAAAAATATTTGACTTTTTCGTTATAGAACAATTCATCTCTTTTGAAACGGACACCGTAAACACCTTGTCAAAAATGATCGTTAAAGGAAGCAAGGAAAATGAGTTGTTTTACGAGTATGTCAATTACCTGCAGAAAAGAGAAAAAGAAGTGGCTCCAATTCAGAAATTGAAAACTGAAGGGACCGACGAAGAAAAGGAGCAGGCCAAAAAACAGCTGATAAAAATTGATGCTGAGGTGCTGGCATATCAGAAATCATTTTACGAAAACAACAAAAATTACTTCGTACCTCGATTTATGAATGCAATGAGGGAAATTGAAGTACCCGATCCACCGAAAGACTCGGCCGGTAACATCACCGATTCATTGTTTCAGTACAACTATTTCAGAACCCATTATTTTGATCAAATAGATTTTTCAGATGCACGATATCTTAGAACTCCCGTCTATCATCAAAAACTCAGTGCTTTTATTCAAAAGTATACGTATCAGATACCTGATTCTCTTTACAAATCCATTGACTTTGTAGTGGGAAAATCCAGGGCAAACGAAGAACTTTTCAGGTATACAGTCTCTTGGATTACAAATACCTATGAGAAATCCAAAATTATGGGAATGGATGCCATTTTCGTACACATGGCCGAAAACTATTACCTGACCGGAGAAGTTGATTGGGTCGACTCCGCTCAGCTGACCAAGATTAGAGAACGCTATGTAAAAATGAAGCCACTGTTGATCGGAAAAGTCGCTCCGAACATCGTACTTGCCGATACAGCTCAAAAAGAGTGGTATAACATGCATAAGATTGATGCAAACTATCTTCTTGTCTATATCTGGTCACCTACTTGCGGCCATTGCAAAAAAATCACTCCGAAAATGCACGACCTGTATCTCAAATACAAGGATTACGGTTTTAAAGTATATGCCGCCAGCACGGAGTACGAAAACAAGGAATGGAAAAAATACGTCAAAACACACAATTTGACATGGATCAATGTTTCTGACAGTCTCGAAAACCCGAATAATATCAAGGATTACCCATTGAACTTCAGGGCCAATTACGATGTGTTCAGCACACCAAAAATTTATCTCCTGGACAAGGATAAAAAAATCGTTGCCAAAAGAATTGAATACGATCAGCTTGATGATTACCTGGGCAGGGCGTACGGAATTAAAACCGGCAAGTCGGATGAGCACATCGAGATGGACCCTACCCTGGACTGATCAGCCCTCCAGTACTTTCGCAATGTTTGGTTTGAAATATCGATTTGACTTTAAAACCTTGCCATCTTCTCTGTAAATAGGATTACCTGATTCATCCAGCTTGGACATATTGCTTCGTTGAATTTCCTTAAAAACAAGTCCAATTTTGGCTTGAAGTCCGTGCGTAATGATAGTCCCGTTTAGGATATACAGCATATCCCCAAGGGCATCCGCAATTTCAACCAGGTCCCCTTCCTGTGCCGCTTTCAGGTATTCTTCATTTTCCTCTTTCATCAACTCGAATCTCAAATTGTACAGTTTTTCATCCACCTTTGCCAGGGGTTTGTGCGCAACATGCAATCCAAATGCTTCGTGAAATTCCCTGACACAATCAATGCTCTCTCCAAGACTAATTGAAGAACCGCTCTGTTCATTTAAACGCATTGCGAAATGATCAATGTTGCATTCCACAAATAAATTTCCAACTGTTTCAAAACCGAGTTTTTTATAAAAATCCAGAACCTGAACCTGGGCATGAAGATAAACCGGCTGAAGTGGCGGAAGGTCTGCCAGCATTGTGGACATTAGCGCTGCACCCACACCATTTGCTCTGTGAGCACGCTTCACGGCGAAGCGTTCCAGTTTAATTCCCTCCGAAGTGATCCGCCATCTTGAAGTTCCGATTGCCTCTCCGGAATCCATGGCCAAATAATGCACACTGCTGTTTTCATATTCATCGAATTCTTCACTTTCATCAACCATTTGCTCTTCAATAAACACTTCTCTTCTTATCTTAAAAGCAAGCTCCCTGAGTTCCTTATTCGAATAATTAAAACGCATTACATCCATAAAATTTCAATTTTTCAGGCTTAACAAAAATTAACAATATAAAAGACCCGGTGTATTTACTAAGGGGATGCAATATGTCTATTTTTGCTCTCCTCAGAAAAACAAAATAACACAAATGGATGAGATAACACCACAAAGCGAAGCAGCAGTTCCTGAAACAACTGCTCAAAACATGGACATCAAGGAACTGAACGAAAAAATTCAAAAGGAAAGTTCCTTTGTTGATCTGTTGAGTTTGGAAATGAGCAAGGTTATTGTCGGGCAGAAATACATGGTCGAACGCTTGATAATAGGATTACTTTCCGACGGGCACATTCTATTGGAAGGTGTTCCCGGACTGGCAAAAACCCTGGCCATCAAGACTCTTGCCAGCACCGTTCACGCAAATTTCAGCAGGATTCAATTTACA
>DNDT01000059.1 GCA_003487525.1 Flavobacteriales bacterium | reverse complement strand
TATACAAAATAACCGATAATTAAAGTAACCAAACTCAAAATTATGGATAATCCGGTCGATACGCGCTTAACCACCAATCATAATTCACCAAAAGACATGCGAGTTGAGAAGAACTCGCATGTTCTGGACACTATTCAACAGCTTTGCCGAGAATTGGAATCGGAAAATATCAATTATTGTCATTGGAAAAGCAACAATGCGCTTGATCGCTCTGCCAGTGGAGATAATGACCTCGATTTATTGGTGAGTAGGGATGATGCGACAAGATTTTCCGAAATCTTACATCGATTAGGTTTCAAATTGGGGTTGGCGCCAATAGAGAAACAGATGCCTGGTGTGCAAGATTATTTTGGATACGATAAAGAGGCAGATAAAATAATCCATGTTCATGCACATTTTCAATTGGTTATGGGGCATGACATGACTAAAAATTATCACCTTCCCATCGAAAGCCCGTACCTTGAGTCGGCTATTCAGGATGTTCTTTTCAGAATTCCCGCACCTGAATTTGAATTCATTGTATTTGTCATCCGGATGGTGTTGAAACATTCAACTTGGGATACTATTCTTGGACGTGAAGGAAATTTGAAATCTTCAGAGCGACGGGAGTTCGCTTACTTGAAAAACCTAGTGGATCAAGACCGTGTTTATGAAATATTGAAACAAAACATACCATATATTCCTAATGTGCTATTTGACGATTGTCTACAAACATTTGAGCCGGGTTGTTCCTACTGGAAACGCGTCAAAACTGGGCAGCAGATACAATCAATGCTGCAACCGTATGCCCGCTATTCTCAATTTAGCGATACTTTTTTGAAATTCTGGCGGAGAGCAATTATTGGTTTTCGCAGGCGTGTGTTCAAATCATCTTCCAAATATCAGTTGGCCAGCGGGGGAGCAATGATTGCAATTGTTGGTGGAGATGGTTCTGGTAAAACCACGGCGATAGAAGGTTTATCAATCTGGCTCTTAAAACATTTTGGAACAACGAAAATACATCTAGGAAAACCCCCTTGGTCCATATTAACCATTATGGTTCGGGGAATGCTTAAATTTGGTAATTGGCTGGGATTATATCCGGAAGAGACAACTTTTCGTGAGACGCTTAATCAAGAAACTCGTATATCCCCCGGATATCCTTGGTTATTGCGCGAGGTTTGTAGAGCTCGAGATCGCTATTGGGCTTATCGTAAAGCAAGTCGTCTTACTGCAAGAGGCGGGGTAGTTATTTTTGATCGCTTTCCATTGCCTCAGATTAAGCTCATGGACAGCCCCCTGGCCGAACAATTTTTAGAGCAATTGATGGAAAGCCCCAAAGCAGATCTATTCTTGAATCCAAGGCGAAACAGTCATGTGGTTAAAGGTTTAGTTGAGCAAGAAGAAGGGTACTATCAAAATATTGTCTTGCCCCAAATAACCATTGTGCTCCGGATAAATCCCGAAATCGCAGTTCAACGGAAGACGGATGAGGAGCCAAACTCAGTACGAGAGCGATCTACGGAAATCTGGGAAGTGAATTGGGGAAATACTGGCACTCACGTTATCGATGCTAGCAAATCCAAGGATGACGTATTGGCAGAAATAAAGGAAATTGTTTGGTTGGAACTTTAGATGCTCGATGCAAATAAGAAAGACCGAAAAAAGAAAAATATTCCACTCATCGTGGAAGTTGCCGGATTGGCTGGTGCTGGTAAAACAACATTAGTTAGACTAATGAGCCAAAGAATGGGAAGAATCTTTGTTGGTCCTGAACTCGAGCTTCGGAGGATCAATCAAATTCCAATCTTTGTTGCTCAAGTTACATCACTTTTGCCCTTCTTGCTCCAATCCTGCCTAACAAGCCGTTGGTTCACTTGGGACGAATTGAAAGCCATGGCCTATCTGAATGGTTGGACGCGTATATTAGCTCAGCAGGCAACGAGCCAGAATATGATACTCCTTTTGGATCACGGTCCAATATTTAAAATGGCTACGCTCAATGCGTTTGGCCCCGAGAGGTTAAAAAAAAAAGGTGCTGAAAAGTGGTGGAACAAAATGTTCGAGCAATGGGCACACACTCTGGATATGATTATCTGGCTGGACGCGCCAAATACTATTCTGAGAGATCGCATAAACAACCGCGTACAAAAGCATATAGTAAAAGGAAAACCTCAGCAGGAGACAGAAGAGTTCTTGACGCTTTATCGTAAATCTTTTGAGGAAATACTGGCTGCTATGAAATCTAAAAGTGGTCCCACCTTTTACCAAATTGATAGAGCTTCCAATTCCATTGAAAATGTTGTGGATGAGATTCTTTATGTTTTAGCTCGCAATAATTGAAAGTTATATCAATCAATCAATATATTTAGGGAGTATTCATGCTCGTTTTTATACATATCAATAAAACTGCAGGACGAACGGTTCGTTACATATTGAGAAGCTCGTTTGGCCTCCATCACTGTGATGTAGAACCGTGGCAAGGTGAGTGGTCCGATCAACCTTTTTCGACTGATGACTTACTTCGTTTACGAAAAATTTATCCTGTCTTGGAAAGTATTGCTGGACATCGTGTTACCGGTTTTGCTGACCTTAAAGAGAACGACACGAAATTTGTTTTTTTCACTTTCATGCGCGATCCTTTAAAAACATGTGCATCCCGATTTCAATACAACGTACAATTTCGAAAGAAAAAAAACCTGGTTTTTGAAGATTGGATACAACAGGATTGGACACGCAATCAACAGATAAAAAGAATCGCAGGTGTCGCAGACGTAAATGAAGCCATCCGAATTATTCGGGAGAAGAAAATCTTCGTAGGGTTGACTGAGCGTTTTGATGAATCAATGTTTTTGGTGAAAGAGCTTCTGGATAATCGACTGAATATCTCGTATAGACGAATTAACGTCGCCAGTAGTAATGCACTGGCACAAAGCTTACTCTCGAATGAAAGATCGCGGCAGATTATTATTGAAGCAAATCGAATTGATTTGGAACTATACGATTATGTCAA
>DNDT01000307.1 GCA_003487525.1 Flavobacteriales bacterium | reverse complement strand
ATGATACATCAACAAGTGCTACAATTACCATTCTTAAAACACCTGTTACGGTAATAACAGCCGATGGACTTACCGAGTTCTGCTTGGGCGATTCAGTCAATTTGACTGCTTCAGGCGGACCGGATTACTCCTGGAATACCGGAGATACAATTTCTACCATTAAGGTCAAATCAAAAGGCAAGTACATTGTCATTGTTACTGAACCAACAACGGGATGTACAGATTCAGATTCAATGCTGATAGATGTGTTTAAGTTGCCTGTGGTGGATGCCGGAGACGATCAGACGATATTCACGGGAGAATCTGCCCAACTTCTGGCAACAGGTGCTGCGGAGTATGAATGGACGCCGAAAACAGGCTTGGACGACGGTTTCATTTCCAATCCACTGGCTACCCCTCTGGATACAACGGAATACATTGTGGTTGCCGTAGATTCAAACGGTTGTATAGGGTCGGATACGGTTGTGATATTTGTGGTGGAACCACCTGACACAACAAATGCGACAACGTTTACAAACCTGTTCACACCAAACGGTGACGGCCATAATGACACATGGAAAATCACGGCAAAAGCCAAGTGTGCACAGTGTAAATTGGCAGTATGCAACAGGTATGGACAGGAAGTGTATACTGACGAAGACTACCAGGATGACTGGGAAGGAACATTTAATGGCAAAAAACTTCCCGATGGAACCTATTATTATGTGGTTTCGACAGAAACGGGCAAGATTTATAAAGGCGCCCTTACTATTTTGAGAGGTGAATAAAAGACCAAGGCAATGAAGAAACTGATAAGTATATTGTTTATATGTATGACGGTGAGCCTGTACTCACAACAGGTGCCGTTCTACAGCCAGTATTATTTCAATCCATTCGTGTATAATCCAGCTTATACTGGTTCGAGTCAGGAAATACGGGCCTTTTTAATGCATAGAAATCAATGGACAGGTATACAGGGGGCTCCTGTTACTACGATGTTTACCATCGACGGGCCAATTCAAGGCGAAAAGGCAGGATTAGGACTTAATTTCTTTTCTGACCGAACGGATATTCTTAGCAGGACCGGTGCGAGGGTGGCTTATTCTTATGGATTTGATGTTAAGACGG
The DNA here is from genome assembly GCA_003487525.1 of Flavobacteriales bacterium. Lineage (GTDB taxonomy): Bacteria > Bacteroidota > Bacteroidia > Flavobacteriales_E > Vicingaceae > UBA11591. Next base: position 3,019 of record DNDT01000307.1, on the reverse strand, counting down.
ATCACCACATTAAATTGGGTCTCGGAGTTGGAATACTGAACAATAAGATTGATTATGAAAGAGCTGTAGTCGATGATGTCACCGACCCAAATTTGTTTACCACGGCTCAAAGCCGGGCGGTTCTTGATGCCGATTTCGGTATAGCGTACTTCTGGAGAGACTTGCAAGTGGGAGTGGCCATGCCACAATTGTTGGATAATAATATCGAGTATGCCCAAATTGATAACGATGATAAAGTGGTTTACGGTGTAAAAAGGCATTACATCGTTTCAGCGGGTTACCATTTTGAAATCAATGAAAATTTTGACATTGATCCGTTGGTTCTGACACGAATAACTCCGGCATCGCCATTTCAGTTCGACTTCGGTGTGATGAGCAGTTATCAAAAACTTGTTTGGCTTGGATTTACTTACAAGCATCAGTATGCGGTCGGAGCCAGCGTTGGGGGAATCATCAACAAGAAACTCTATGCCGGAATTTCATACGATATCGTGTTCAATGACCTTGCCGGCTATGGTGGCACGAGCACCGAGTTGTTGGTTGGATACATATTTGGTTCATCCGGCAGTGACAAGCTTGAAGAAGCCAAGCNNGAACAAATGAGAAATGAACTTGACAGTCTGAAGGGCAAACTGAAAGAGACTTCGGATCAGACGGAAAAGAACAAGGAGGCGATTGACTCGCTCGGAAGCGAAATACAAAAAGTCCGAACGGATGTTGACGGTGCGATTGAAGAACTCAAGAAAAATCCACCTGCAGCTGCGACTGGTGCCGCCTCCACCCCCGCTGCGGCATTACCTGTGGCAGATTCCGAAAATGACGCCTTAAGTACGGATTATCTCGACAACAAAGGAGAAGCGTTACCGAAAGGATTCTACATCGTGGTAGGCTCTTACAGTGAGCAGAAATGGGCAAGACAGGCCAAGCTGAAATTCATCAATGCCGGTTTCCCTGAAACAGATGTACTCTACAACATAACGAACAAGTTTTACAATGTCTATTTATCTTTTACCACAAATGAAGAAGAGGCACGTAAAAACCTGAGAAATGCCAGAGCCGAATATCCGGACGCCTGGTTGAGAAAAATCCAGTAAACGAGAAAGCCTCCTGATTCAGGGGGCTTTTTTTATAAGTGATGTGCCAGTACCACGGTCGTTTTATAACGGCTAACCTCACCGGAAGCATTAAATAATTCCATAAAGACGATATAGTACCCCACAGAGGCTTTTTTACGCTGCTCATTAATACCATCCCAGTAGAAGTGACCCTCACGTCCCAGAAGGATATTGGAAGCCAATTTTCGGACTATTTGGCCTTCTTTATCCATAATACTTACAGATCCGACATATCCTTCCTGTTTAAATGAATATGTTATTTGCAGCACATCGTTATAGCCATCGTTATCCGGTGAAAAAATGGATGGCCGGGCACTAAACGCCGAATTCGAATTCAATTCCGAACCGCTTTGCGAGTTTCGATACCCCGGACTTGCATAACCAACCGCCGAACTTGCACTATGCCAGTTTGATTGTGCCAGACCGGGTGAATCAGCAGAAATGCGTTCAAGCGAGATTCCTTCGACGTCCTCGATCAGGGAAAAATGCATTTCCTCCGAATAGTAAAGCTGATCCAACACACTATCGTTTTTATTCAACAGAATCACATGACCGTAGTTGTCGTTGAATGGAGGAAGGGGAACCTGATGAAATCTTCCGAAAATGGATGGGTAAGTCGATTTTACGGCATTGCTGTCATCACAAACTGCCAGGTAAGTGTGTGGTCTCATACCTAAAAAATGATCCGAAACAGGATATGTTTTAGATAACTTTCCGTCGACAACAGTTGAAAGTACACACTGACTTAGATCGAGGTACCTGTCTGAACGGTTGTAGATTTCAATAAAATCCGAACCATTCGGATAGGGATTAAAAAGGATTTCATTCAATACCAGATCGTTTGGAATAGATTTTTCCGGAAATCTGAACCTTAGAGACAGATTGTTTACTTCTTGTTGGTAGCAATCCATTACGCCCCGAACGTTTAATTCATATGTTGTATGGTATTCCGGATTTTCATTCAGGTTAAAATCAATATACCCATCGCCGATGTAAATACCGGAGAAATTCAAAGGTGGATTGAAAACAAAGTTCTCGTCAGGATTCATTAACGGAATAAATTCATCCGAATAGTTCAATGTTATCAAACTGTCTGAAAGAGTCTGAAAGAAATCTGGTTCAAAAGCATGTTCTGTCTTGATTAAACTGTGTGCGGAATTCATTTCTCCGGGCGTCCCTCCCCGAAGGTCAGCGCTTTCGATCCAGTTTGAGCCAAGCGAACAAATAAAGTCGGGATTAATGAGCTCAAGTGCCCAACCGCCGTCCTTTTTATCAGGTTGTGTCAGCCATGAAGGCAAATAGTGAAGGGTATCAATCAGTTTATTTGCAGGGCCCAGGAGCATAATCACCTCACCGCTGTTGTTGAGTGAAATCATTTCCGGCAATAGCAGTATTGATGATTGAACCTGGAATTCGGCGCTGTCGTCTTCGGATATCAGCAATACAACTTCATTGGGTGCAATAACAGCTTTCGGCAAGGACACGGTGTCGCTTTCATCTGCCAGTTTCCAGGAGGAAAGATCCAGATAGAATTCACTTCGATTGTAAATCTCGAGGTATTCTTTTTGCGGTAAATGCTGTGGGGGACTGGGATCAAACATGATTTCATTAATGATGACATCTTTGAACCTCAATTGATTGGCATCATTGAACAGGGAGTTTATAATGGTCAATTTCATTGCATTGCCAAGTGTGTCAGCGATCGAGTCGATGCCTAAAGTAAGTGGCAATCCATGCGGAAACGGAGACATAAATTCGATATAAAGGGATTTTAGATCCGGGCCGGGCACTATTGAAGAAACTATTCCGTTTTCGAAACCGGGATGTATTCTTTCGACCGCAATACTTTGTTGATCTAGTTTTTCGTCAAATTGTATTTCCCATGTCTGTTCATTTATCAACTC
>DNDT01000523.1 GCA_003487525.1 Flavobacteriales bacterium | reverse complement strand
TCTGCCGCGCCAGGCACCATTTGTGTGCCGCTGATGGTGTTGATCAACCGGTAGAACGCGGAAGACGTTACCTGCTTGAAGGAAAACGAACCGACCTCGATCCGCTGCGCCTGCACAATATCATATCCCTGCTGGAACAACGCGATCATTTCCTCGATCATTGAGGGCGGGTGTTGGCCGTCAGCATCCATCGAGATGACAAAATCGCCTGTCGCCGCGTCAAGTCCCGCGGTCAATGCGGCCTGGTGGCCGAAATTCCGCGAGAGTTCCAGCACGGCTACACGCCTGTCTTTCTTCGCCAGCGTGAATAACGACTCGACCGTTTCATCCTCCGAGCCATCGTCGATGTAATAGATCGTGAATTTGTGCGGTAATGCGTTAATAACCTCGCACAGGTCAGCATACGTCTGCTCGACCACCCCCGCCTCGTTGTAGACAGGGATGACAAGGTCAACTTTCAGTATGGAACATTTAGGAGACATAGGGTGCCTATTTTATTATCCGCTTCACAATCAATATTATATCGTCTACTTCAGTAAAGCCATTAGCTCAACGAATCTTATCCACTTATTGCGAAAAGCACGCGAGTTGCGGATCCAATTTCGTAAATATCAATTCACGCTCAGGAGAATCAGGGAAGGCATACCAATAATCACAAAGTGAAAGGCGGGCTATCGGGAATCGAGACTGCATTTCTAAAGAAAGATCTATAGCCTTGTCCAATTGACCCAGATTATAAAAGCCATCCAAGAACAAAAAATACTCATAATAAGCATCTGGTGCAAAATCCTGTGAATGGGCATCGTTCCAAAGGTTCACTACATCTACCCAGTCCTCACGCTGACGGGCCAAGTCTGCTTTTGTGTAGAACGTACACCAATCCACAGGGTAACTCACGCCGATGGTATCAAGGAAGGTACTAAACGGCTTAGCATTCGTATCAATAAGCTCCAAGTCTGAAAGATGTGCGGCATTTTTCAACAAAGGTGGTAAATTCCGGAATATAGAATCTTGAGGACGAATTACATAAAGACATTGTCCTTGATCTGGTTCAAAGGAGATAATTAAACTCACATTGCTGTTCCCATGAAAATTAATAGACCTATTCTGGACCTCGATTGGCATTCCAGCCATAAATTCACCAAGTTTGGGTGAAAAATTTGTGCTAATTCCAAAAAACCAGTAATCGGCTTTATCACTAGAAGCCGTCCGAGACTCTGAATAAACCGTATTGATGGCATACGCTGTTGGATAATCTCCCATGTAATACAAGATCTCGCCATCAGCAATAATAGCCGTTCCCGGTTCTAAGCCTGGAACCCGCAATATCAATTGACGGTAAAAATTTTGTTGTTTGTTCCAAGACCATCGGAAATCATTTGTATAACGAGCATGATAACTGACCGAAAAACCAACCAAAAAAGCCAATACCAAAATGCGGGCCTTGCCACTCCGTAAAAGAACATCACATAAAACAACCAATATCAATGAAGCTCCCAACAAGGAGGCAATCCCAAATCTGCTATTCCACAGGGGATTCTTTTCATTGATATACAATCCGCCCACATACGGGGGAATGAGACCAAAGATTACTATTGCCAACCCAAGCCAGAATGCTTCATTTCGCCAAAGTTTACTTGGGTTGTCATTTTCATCATATTCACTATTACCAGTCAACTGACTTGTTAAGAATGTAAAAACCACCCAAGCAACTAAAAAGGCTAATGCCGTGAACAGCAAGTTTCTACGATCTGTAACATCAAAGAAAGCAGGATCTGAAATCTCATACCAACCTGTAACCACAATTGATAGAATATCTGGAATAAGATTGGAAATGACTAAACGAACACCTTCAATCGGATTCTTGAGAAGAATTTCCATACCGACAGGCTGATTTCTCACTACAGGTGGCGCAAAAATAAGGAACCGCCACCAGACATAAACGCCAAAGACAACCAGGTAAGGAATAAATAACGCTAGACTTTGAGACAATCTCTTCTTGCTATCCTTTTCTATATCGCGCAATGCCATCCAAAGGATGACCGGGCGTAGAAGCTCAAGCCCAGCAAAGTATTCGAGGGTTATGATCGTGATAGCCCCAGCACAAACAGACAAGATCAGATATAACCAGAATCGCTCTGGTACCTGAACAGAAAGAAGCATCCAATAAAATGAAAGCCCGAGGAAAAAATACCCCAACCATACATGCAAAAAGGTAAATGACAGGGGTTGTAACACAAAGAACGGATGGATGGCAAAAATCAGCGCAACAAGAAAGATCTCACGAGAACGGGACGGCCAGAGCCGCCGCATAAACATCCAAAGGATGATAACAGTCAGCCAGCGGGCAACTAATGCCGCCACATGCCAATGAAGCGGCTTCACCCCTAAGAGAAAAAACAGGGCGACATTCATAATACTTGACAGTGTAGTACCATCCGCATTAAGAAAATCCCAAAGGCCCTGTGGCCCAACCGCAAATGCACTATACACAAACAACCAATCATCTTGATAAATACCCAAAGACAGAATCACCAACCCAAATGCTAACAACAAGACAAATAAAAAGAAGAAAGGCTGTATCCTTTTTGAAGAGAGTATCTGTTGAAAAAATCTATAAGGAGCTTGCATAAGGAATTGTCTATTTTTCCAGGTACGAGATTTTAGATAAAACAAGTCATTATATTTTAAATACAACTACAATTCTTTCCGCACAAGGATCGTGAAATCATACAGATTGTAATCATGCAGAAGAGCAACATTTCTTGAAAAATTTCTTTTGCAATAATCAAAAAAGAAACAGGGATCACCATAGTAAAGGTCTGGGCGTTTTCGATCAGGGTCAGAAT
>DNDT01000062.1 GCA_003487525.1 Flavobacteriales bacterium | reverse complement strand
CTTATCCCGGATGCCGTTGCACTGCTTGTGAATCACGGCCACAAGATCTCCATTGAATCCGGAGCGGGAGACGCAGCCAAATTCAGGGACTCGGACTATTCGGAGGCCGGTGCCGAAATTATGGAAAGCGCAAAAGAGGTCTACAAGGCGGACCTGATATTGAAGGTAGAGCCGCCTACGCTGGAAGAACTCGACCTCATGCAGTTGAATCAAACCTTGATTTCCGCGCTGCAACTGCCCATCCAACCAAAGAATTTTCTTGAAAAACTACTGAAAAAGAAGGTTACGGCCATTGCTTACGATTACATAAAAGACAACGATGGAATTTACCCCATTGTACGTGCCATGAGTGAGATCGCAGGCACTTCTGCCATTTTGATAGCAGCGGAACACCTAAGCAATAATCTGGGTGGTCAGGGACAGATGTTTGGAGGGATTTCGGGCGTTTCACCAACCAACGTGGTTATTCTCGGGTCCGGCACCGTAGGTGAATTTGCGGCAAGATCAGCCCTGGGACTGGGTGCAACGGTCCAGATTTTTAACGACAGCATTTACAACCTGAGAAGACTGCAGGACAACATTGGCCAGCGCATCAGCACATCCATCATTCAACCAAACGTATTGTTAAAATCACTGCGCCGGGCAGATGTAGTCGTCGGAGCCATGCGCGCCGGAGACAACGGACGAACACCCTGCATCGTAAGTGATTCAATGGTCAGTGAAATGAAGCCGGGTTCGGTAATCGTGGACGTAAGTATTGACAAAGGCGGATGCTTTGAAACATCTCAGGTAACCACACATGAAAATCCGACTTTTATTAAACACGACGTTATTCATTACTGCGTTCCTAACATCGCATCCCGCGTCGCCAAAACAGCTTCATATGCACTGAGCAACGTTTTTGCTCCTGCTTTGCTAGAAGCAGGCGACTCGGGTGGCATCGAAAGTTCGATCAGAAAATACAGGGGAATTCAGAACGGAATTTATGTCTACAAAGGTGTGTTGACCAATAAATACCTGGCCGAAACATTCAATCTGCCTTACAAGGATCTCCAGCTGCTTATCACCAATTTTATCTAGTACGTGAATTTTCTCAATCGCTTAAAATTTTACCTGATCGGAGTTGGTCTGGGCATCTTGATGGTTATGTCCATTTTCAAGGACAGAAAGCTCACCACCTGGACTCCGAAAAATCAGGTTCTGAAGGAAATTGAAGAACTTCCGATGCATGTAAATGAACGCGAAAATTGCCTGTTAACCTGCCTGGATCTGAATGTTGACTTGTTCAAATCAATGATTATGGAGGGAAGTGTGGATTTCAATGAATCGGATGTCAGCAATGAGGAAAAAAGGCAGTATCAATTATCCCCCGAATCCGAATCGATCAGGTCTGCCAGGGTGGAGATCCGGAAAGACAGCACGGTACTTATAAATTTGCAGCTTTCATCCAATACTTGTGATTGCCCGATTTGATTAGCGGGAAGAATTAGATTTTGCATTAAATTTCTTGAAAATCCTTGGTGTATTTTCCTTCTGAACCTTTTTCAGATGATTACTTTAATGCTGCTTCAAGAATTAAATTTCCACTGATGATCAAATCTATATCCCTTTTTTGCTATATAAATGTGTATAACTCATTTTCGTTTCTTTTGTCTTGATACAAAAGAAACGAAACAAAGAAAAAATCAAGAAAATATACGCCAAANNCACTCGGTGTCCCGTCAACAATTATTCACTTGAGTTTGTCTTTCAATGGTGTTCATGAACTCGTTCCTCGTTTCACAAGGCCGGCGCTGGCCGGCGCCATATTTTCTTGCCTGCGCTCTATTTATTTGCTCGAATTCACCAATGCCCGCTTCGAGAAAACCAGATCTGGAATCTGGATTCTGGAATCATCCTGCCTGATTCCTGTTCCCCGTTCTCCATTCCCCATCTTTATAACCTTGATCCATATATACTAATCTTTCACTTAAAATCAATTTTACCGAAACAAACCCGGCCGGTTCAACAGAATATTGTTATATTTGCCGACATTTTTTAACAGGATTAGTATGGCCAACCATAAGTCAGCATTGAAAAGAATCAGGCAAAACGCCAAAAACCGCGTGAATAATAAGTATCACGCAAAAACAATGCGCAATGCGCTGAGGAGTTTTCTGAAAAATGAAAACAAGAAGGAAGTGGAAGAGAATTTGGCAAAAATGACGTCGATGATTGACAAGCTTGCAAAAAGAAACATTATCCACAAGAACAAAGCTGCAAACCTTAAATCAGAGGTTAGCAGACATTCGCTGGACCTCAAGAAATAAGAAATTTTAATTTATTAGTATAAGCCTCCCATTCAGGGGGGCTTTTTTGTTTGGTTAAAGGGGGAAGTGGTTAAGGGGGTAAGTTGATTCCAGATTCCTGAATGAAGAGTGAGTGATAGCAAGATAGAACCTATTGGTCTTACCCGGTTACCCGTTTACCCGGAACAAATTCCCTGTTCCCCGCAACTCGCAATATTTCTCAGTTACTGCGTGCGTCCTTATCCTTGTTAAGCGTATGATATGAGTTTGTGGTAGTTTAATAATGTAGTTTTTCTCTATTTGTTTATTTGGGTCCGCTCCGCGGGGGCA
>DNDT01000158.1 GCA_003487525.1 Flavobacteriales bacterium | reverse complement strand
GGCAAAATTCGAAATTTCGTACTGCTCATAACCGGCGCCTGACATCTCATGCATCAGGTATCTGAACTGTTCGATGGTTTTGGCTTCGTCCAGCGGAACAAGCCTGCCTTTTTTTACCCAGTTTCCAAAAGCGGTGCGGTCTTCGTATGTCAGGGAATAGGCTGACAAATGTGGTATTCCATACGAGAAAAAGGTATTCAGATTCTCTTTCCAACCTTGCAGATTGGATTCGGGCAGTCCATAAATAAGGTCGATGGTAATATTGTCAAATCCTTCGCTAAGCACATTTTCAATGCAGGCTTTTGCCATTTTTGAATCATGGGCCCTATTCAGCATTTTTAAGTCCGTATCAAAAAAGGATTGAATCCCGATGCTCAACCGGTTTATACCGGCATTTTTCAGGGCCGAAATTTTTTGAGGATTCAGGTCATCCGGGTTTGCTTCAAGCGTTATTTCCGGGTCCGATACATTGAATTCCCCTGAAATCAATTCGAGAAAAGAAACGATTTCGCGCTCACTCAGAAGCGAAGGGGTGCCCCCGCCAAAGTAGATGCTGGTAATTTTTTCATCACCAAAATAATCCCTGTTTTGCTTAACTTCGGCAAGCATGGATTTCAACAGGACTTCCTTGTTTTTTAACGAAACGGAAAAATGAAAGTCACAGTAATGACATGCTTGACGACAAAAGGGGATGTGGAGGTAAATGCCGGCCAATGGACGTTCACTAATTGTTTAAAATGATCCTGAAGGTGCTGCCCTGATTGGCTTCCGAAGACTTCACATAAACCCTGCCCTTGTGATAATTAACAACGATTCGTTTTACAAGTGACAGGCCAAGTCCCCAGCCTCTTTTTTTGGTGGTGTAACCGGGATCGAAAACAGATTTCCAGTTCGATTTGCGAATTCCCTTTCCGGTATCGCTAATGTCAATCACTACCCGACCGTCTTCTTTGACCGCGTTAATGGTGATGGTTCCGTTTCCCACCATGCTGTCGGCACCATTTTTTATAATGTTTTCCAGCACCCACTCAAAAAGAGGAGTATTCACGTTCACCGGAATTTGTGGAGCACTCGTCCCGACATTGAATACGATATTCTTTGAAAGGCGTTTTTTCAGATAATTCACGACATTGTCGATGATCTCAACCAAATCTGCCTCGATCAAAACGGGTTCTGAACCGATTTTAGAAAAACGCTCGGTAATTTTTTCAAGCCGGGCCAGATCCTTTTCCATCTCATCGAGCATTTTGTCGCCTTTCAATTTGCTTCTGAGAATTTCCTGCCAGGCGAGCAAGGACGAAATCGGCGTACCAAGCTGATGGGCCGTTTCTTTTGACATACCCACCCAAACCTGGTTTTGTTCGGCCCTTCTGGAAGTGCTGAAAATGTAGTATGCAAGCAAAAGGAAAAGGGCTATGATGCCAAACTGAAATAAGGGATAATACTTCAGTTGAATCAACAGATCGCTGTCTTTGTAATAGATATACTGTTTGACCTTTCCACCGATCCGAATTTCAATGGGGTCGTTTTGATTGGCCATTTCCGCTATCAAAGCCATTCTTTGATTGGGATCGGCAATGATTGCCGAATCGATGTTTCCATGACTAATTACCCCGCTACCCGAACTGTCGGTCAGAATGACCGGAACCGAAGCCGAATTGACCACGATTTCACTGATAAAAGACTGAATGACATTGTCCAGTACCCCTTTTAACTCGGTGATAATGTTCGAAGTTCCGTAGTAGAGGTAATCCTTGTCCTCTCCGTAAATCGCAATCACGATCGGTTTGTTCAGGACCTTCATTTCGGCCAGTTTTTGACTCAACTCTTCCAAATCGGACGGATTGTTAATGTCGTATTCCCGCCCCAGGTTCCGGTATTCCTTGATGCGCCCTTTTGCGTCAGTTGTAATGACAGGCACCGTAGCGTTGAAATGAACCACCTGAAGGATGAAGGTGTAATCTTCGAGATCGGTTGAATTGGCTAAATACCTGGTGGCCTGTGCCCACAGGGTCACCTTTTTTTCTTCTTCAACGCCCAATTTGTCGAAAAGGTCAATGGTGTAATTGACAAGGTCATTTTTTTGCTCGATGGCCTCTGCCCACAAGCTGATTTTATTTCGTTCCTCGACCGCAATCTTGTTTACCAACACATTGGTATACCACAGGGAGGCCAGCACAATCAGGCTTGCCGACAGTGCCAGAATCAGTTTCCATTGTTGTTTGTTCCGAATGAAGTTCAAATCAGGGAAATAAGTCCTGCAATTTAAGAATTTGACAAGAAACTAGTCGTATTTCTTGGGATCGTATGTTTCGTACTCCACGTCCTCCTCTTTTTTGACCTTGTCCAACCAGGACTCTTTCTTTTTGTCCGATTTAACGGGGTTTTTCACATCCCCTATGGTGTCTTTTTTAGCCTGATCCGCGGATTGCCCTTCCCATTCGATGTCAAAATTTATCGGTTCGACCGTTTCTTTCTTTTTTTCGCCCTTGAATTCCTGTCTGAAAAGGTCCTTGAGTTCTGAGCGTTCTTTCTTTAACTCGTCGCCCCATTGCTCGCGCAAGGCTTTTCGGTCCAGTCGAATCTTGTAATCCTCTACCGTTCCCTCCATTCGGATGTACAGTTTTGCCCTGCCGGATTCATCCGCTTCAATCTCTCCGAATTCGGTCTGGTTTTTGCGGGATCGCTTGGCCTTTCTGAAAAGGAAGTCGTTTAGATAAAGCTGAAAATGGTATTCAATTTCGTTGTTGAAACTGTGCTTACCCGAAAGGGTCAGTTCCAGTGCACTTGATTTGATGATCATTTCCGGGATAAAGACCAGCCTGTCCCTGATTTCTATTTCGTTTGAAAGTCTCGAAAACTTGATGTGGTTCAATTCGTCCACGTCCACATACTTTGACAGGGCAAGCATGGGTTTGTAATTCAATAGCTCTCCGTTGAGTATTTCGATGTTTGCCCTTGCGCGCGTCTGATCTGCCAAAAGCTGGAACGAAGGGGTTATTATGGAAGCAAAAGAAACCTGAATGTTTGCATAGCCCTTTAGGTTGTCGGCAGAAATATTTTCCTGACCGAAGTTTTCAAATTCCCTGAACAGTTCGTGGATGTTTACATGGGTCAGTTGCAACTCACTGGCAATGTCCAGGTTTTTGTCCTCCCGAAGTTTAATCTCCATGGAACCGTCATAGGTTCCTTCCATTGCGTTGAACGCTATTCCATTCAGCGTTATTTCGGGATAGTTTGAATGAAGTTGCCCCTTTAATTTTACGGCCTGAAATTTTCTGAAAATAAAGGTGTCCGCCACGATGTCCACACCCAATGTCAGGTTACTCGCCAGTGGAAGAGCCAACACCTGATTGCCGCTTGAGCTTCCTTCTGTCATCAGCTGATCTACGGACAAATGGGGACTTTGCAACCTGGCCCTCACCGTAAGGTGTTCATCTGGGTAAAAAAGAAATGGGATCAGGTTCAACACCCGTCCCTGGGCATTTAACTTGTTGCCCGCGACGACACATGAAAAAGAGTCAATCCGTATGAAATTTGATTCAAAGGAGAGTAGGCCGTTGGCATGGCGG
>DNDT01000435.1 GCA_003487525.1 Flavobacteriales bacterium | reverse complement strand
TGCTTGAAGTAAATGATGGCATCGACCGGATCTCCGTTGTAAATTGCATATCCGCCTGTATCAAGAATGAGCAGCTTGTCGAACATCTTGTAGATGTCCGATGAGGGCTGGTGTATTACAACAAACACCAGCTTTCCTTTTAACGCCAATTGCTTGAGCAGGTCCATGATGTTTTCGGAGTCTCTGGATGAAAGACCGGATGTAGGTTCGTCCACAAACAATACTGCCGGTTCCCTGATTAACTCGAGTGCAATATTCAAACGCTTGCGCTGACCACCACTGATGGTTTTTTCAAGCGGGCTTCCGACTTTAAGGTTCTTTGTCTGATACAATCCCAGGCTGTGCAGGGTATCGTCAACCAATTTGACAATTTCGTCATCCGGCAACTTGTCAAAGCAAAGACGGGCATTGTAATAAAGATTTTGGAAAACGGTAAGTTCTTCAATTAACAAGTCATCCTGAGATACAAAACCAATGACTCCCTCAATTCGTTCTTTTTGACTTTTGTCGTGAATATCGACCCCGTTAATGGTCACTGAACCACTCGTTGGTTTGTAATTTCCGTTGAGTAAATTGAGCAGGGTTGACTTACCGGCACCACTGGCGCCCATCACGCCACACAACTTTCCGGATTCTTCGGTGAAATTCAGTTTATGCATTCCGATGTTTCCTCCCTTGAACACATATTCGAGGTCTTTCACTTCAAATACAATTTTTTCGGCCGAAGCATCCGATAGGAAACTGCTTAATATATCACTGTAATAAATGGGCTGAACCTTTGTGCTTCTGATCGAGGAACCCTGATTGAGGATGCTGGTTCGACCCGGCTGAAGAACCTGTCCGTTAAGGTAAAGTTCCTGGCTGCCCAGGTACTTTAACAGAAGCATTTTTACGCTTTTGACCATTAAGACCCGGACCTCTCCGTCGTCCATTCCTTCAGAATAGAGGTGTCTGGATTTCTTTAGTTTGGATTCTTCTACATGATTTACAATTAATACGGCGTCAGATTCAAGTTTTGTCTTACTGTCCGATTTCACAAACGCGTTACAGTTTACAAATTCTTCTTCGGGAATGTTAAAAATCTCGGAAACAGTGTGCACAAATTCCAGTTCCTGTTCCGCGGCTTCTTTTCCATCGCTGTAAATAAACTCAAGCAGTCTGATAAGTACGACAATTTTTTGGGGCTGAGCCAGTTCCTCGTTTATTTCGGTGCAGATTTTAAGCACCTTAACACTACTTCCGGATATTTTCTTTCTTCGTTCGGTTCCATCTGCTTTTGCATTTTGTTTGGCGATAAAACCGTCAAAAAGGGCAAGGTATTCTTCAACCAGCTCCTGGTTAAGCTGTTGTTTTAAAAATGATTCAACAATTTGACGACTGTTTGTGGATATTCCTTCAACTTCAACCACAATGGCAAAAAGTTGCATTAATGCTTTAAGTATATTTTCACTCATGAATCTGGAATTGAATGTGTGCCGTGAATATACAAAAAAGACACCAATCGAGAGAGAGGTGCCTTAGTAAGATTTTGTGTGTGTATTATGGCTTGAAACTGATCAGCAGTACTGCACAACCTGATTCGGCTTCGCTTGGTTTCAACCGTGCTTCAATGATGGCATCCAGGGTATGGGTAACCGAAAAATCCCAGTATGGAGACATGCCGTATTCATTGTTTGAGAAGAGAATATTTCTTTCCTGGTCAAGGATGGTAAAAACAAGATTTCCATCTGAAAGCCCACTGCATGCACTTAGTCTGTATGTACTTCCTCCGTATAGAGTGACATCAAATTCTGCGATTTCTTCACTTCTTAACAAGGCTCGGTATTGTTGTCCGTCAGAAATAAAATCCGCGCTCATGTGAGTCTCACAGAGTGTGGCAATCGTATCACATTGGCTGTAAACACTTCCGGAAAGTAAGAGTACCGTTATAAACGAAATAAGTCTAATGTTGAATTTCATCTTTTAAGAAATAGTTGTTAACTGACCAATTGATCCCTGATAATTTTAATTTTCTGCGAAATATCATTTAACTGCTCGTCCGTAATTCTAACATCCGACACACTGTTAAATGTTGTTTTTTTCTTTCCGACATCCACGGTCGGTTCTTTGTATGTGTATACAATCTCGACTCCTTTGTAAACATCGTTAAGTTCCATTAACTGATCGATTAGCGCCGTGTAATCTTCCTTACTGTAATAAGGCATTAATAATTGTACCAAATTATTGCAGGTGGCCTTTTGAGAACCAATTCGATTTATCACATCGTCGTTGTGAGATCGAGCAGCCACCAGGGTAGAGAAGTAAAGGCTTTCGATCCATCCTCCGGCAAGTACAAGTGAACCGACATCGTTCCGCTGATTGTTCTTGAGGTAAGCGTCAGAAGCTCTCAATGCATCTCCGACCAGACAAAGCAGTGAATCGCGATTTCCGAGATTTCCTTCAAACCTGGACATTAACTTCATGTCGAATGCGCCCGAAACTCCCAGATCGTTGGCAAGTTTTTTAACTGCAGTTAAATAGGCAATGGCATCCTGTGTTTGCTCGTATATGGTTACATAACCCAGATCAGCGCTGTATATCCCCAGATTGATGCCTTTTTTAAAGTTCGTACTGTAGTTTGTCGCAACTTTTGCGTCATTTAAAAAAGTGGGATCGTAATTGCTTCCGACTTCTTTTATTAAGAAAGCAGTTTGAACAGGTGAGGGGATGCTAAATAATTTACCCTCCATTTCAAATAACTGATTACTCTCCCCGGTACTATTATCAGAAGTATTTTCTTCTGTTCCGTTGGCTTCCGTGGTACCATTTCCACCGTCACCGCACGAAATACCTATTAGGGCAATGACACCAAGGGTTAAAATATAATTCCTCAAATTCATCTGAGTTAGAGCTTTCTTACGCATAGATATTCTGTGAATCAACTTGCAATTAATAAAATATTTATCAATTAACAAAACACAAATATGCAGATTAATTAGGACTTTACAAGGGTTTGGAATTAAAAAAATGCAATTTCGACAAGCCCCATTTGAGTAGGAAAAGAGCACTCAGGGATATGCAAAAATTCAATATTGCCAATGACCAGTTTTGAAATATTGTATAACCAATAAGGAAGAGCGAAGAATACGTCATGACCATTGCAGCAAACCAGCATACAAATCTAAATTTCAAATCACCGGGATCTTTATCAGTCGAATCAATTATTTTCCAGTTTCCGGAAGGTTTGATTTTAAAATAAAATTTTTCCAACACGACAATTGGTTCGGCGGGACTTAAAAAAGTAACCAGCAACCAGGTAACCGTGGTTATGCCTGTGGTCAACAGAAAGCTCGATGGAAACTCAAGGTGCAGAACATAATTCGAGAAGATATATCCTGCAAATGGTGCGATTACTGCCGCAATTTCGCTCCAGGCATTGATTCTCCACCAGTACCAGCGTAAAATAAGTACCAGTCCCAGACCGGCGCCACATTCAATCAGGAATCTCGCCGCCTGGTCAATGGTTTCAATCAGACTCGTGGATATTACCGCTACGAGCATGATGACAACGGTCAACACCCTTCCTGCAGCCACATAATGCCGATCCGCCTTTTCCGTATCCGAAAACTGATCTTCTTTTTTGATGAATCGCTTGTACAAGTCATTGGTGAGATAACTTGCTCCCCAGTTGAGTTGCGTTGAAATGGTACTCATGTAAGCTGCCAGAAATGCCACAAACAAGAGCCCCTTTAACCCGACGGGAAGATAATCGCGCATGGTCATGACAAATCCCTGTCCTGCCTGATCGATCGGTAAATCAGGGTATAACACCAGAGAACAAAGACCGACAATGATCCAGGGCCAGGGGCGCAAACAGTAATGGGCAATTTGAAAAAACAAGGTGGCATAAATGGCGTGTTTTTCATTTTTTGTACCCATGATGCGTTGCGCTACATACCCGCCGCCACCCGGTTCTGCGCCCGGGTACCAGCTTGCCCACCATTGAATTAACCCATAGGTCAGAAAAGATCCGATGGTAACGCTAAAAACCTCACCGGCGGATGCGATCGGGTTTTCACTCGAAATGACCGGGAAAAAATCGAATCGCCACTGGCCTCCGAAAGTCTCGGTGCGTGCAATTCCTCCCACTTTATCGGTTGACAGGGCAATCCATGCCAGAATAATGCACGAAGCCATGGCGATCAGAAACTGAACGGTATCGGTAATAACCACTCCTTTTAATCCCGAAAGCGTGCTGTACAATGCGACAAGAAACATCAGGGCCGAAACGGCCACGAGAGCCTCAAACCCTTGAAGTCCGAAGAAAACGCCTAAAATCATGATCATGGCAGCGTTCACCCATCCAATGATAATCGCGTTCAACACCAGTCCCATGTAAACGGATTTGAATCCCCTCAGCAATTCAGCGGCTTTTCCACTGTACCTGAGTTCAATAAATTCGAGTTCGGTTAGTACCTCGGCTCTCCTCCAGTACTGTGCAAAGAAGAAGGTAGTCAGCATTCCCCCGATCAGCATGTTCCACCAAATCCAGTTTCCGGAGACCCCGAACATTGCAACCCGTTCGGTGACCCAGAGCGGGGTATCTGCGGCAAACGTCGTTGCGACCATGGATATTCCTGCTATGTACCACGGGATGTTTCTTCCCCCGAGGAAAAAATCGCTTAAGCTTTTTCCGGCCTGAGACTTGTACCTGAATCCGATATAAATTGTCAGCGAGAGATATAAAATGACAATAATCCAATCAATTGTGACCACCTTTCTGTAAAATTGTGCCATGAAGAAAGACATTATTTGTCAAACCGTGAAATCCTTTCTTCAACAATCAGAAGCGCATGCTTAAAAATGACAAGACCGTCTATCGCTGTATCGCGAAAACATTAATGGGCCTTGAAGATCCATTGTTCAGGGAACTGGAAAACTTAGCATTTAAAAATCTTACCAGGAAAAAACGTGCAGTGGAGTTTGATGCTGATCTTACCGGCATTTATAAAGCCAATCTGGAACTAAGAACAGCCTTAAGTGTATTGGTCAATTTAAGAACCCTGATTTTTAGGGATGAAAAGGACATTTACTACGGTGCATTCAAAATAAACTGGGAAGACATTTTTGATGTAAGGAAGACTTTTATGATTCAGGCCACTGTATACGGGGACGCATTTAAAAATACAAATTACCCGGCCCTGGTTTTAAAAGATGGCATCGTCGATCGATTCAGGAAGAAAAAACAGGTAAGACCCAGTATCGACAAGGAACGTCCCGATGTGGTCATAGACTTGTTTATCAGTGACAATAAATGCACGATTTCGATAAATTCTTCGGGCCAACCTTTGTTTAAAAGGGGATACAGGGGAATGAGTTTTGAAGCGCCATTGAACGAATGCCTGGCTGCAGGGATGATCCTGTTAAGCGGATGGGATAAAAAAGAAAATTTCGTGAATCCGATGTGTGGATCGGGCACCTTGCTGGTTGAAGCTGGAATGATAGCCTATAACATTCAGCCCGGTGCACTGAGAGAGGAGTATGCTTTTATGAATTGGTTGGGATTTGATAAAGAAGCTTTTCACTCACTCCGAAGACCCATCGAAGAATCCACATCTTCCAAAACTGCGTGCAGGTTGATCGGAAGCGACATTTCTAGACGGGCACTTTCCATTACCTCCTTTTCGTTGGACAGATACAACTTGCTTCAAAAAGCGGAACTTGAAAAAATGGATATA
>DNDT01000052.1 GCA_003487525.1 Flavobacteriales bacterium | reverse complement strand
GCTCCTGGAAAAACAAGGAGTTGAGCTAAAGCAAAAACAATTATGATATACCACCCGCCTGTTCGAGCTAGGAGTTCGTTAAATAGTTTGTTTGATTTCATTTTTCCTAGTTATCTCTTTGTGGTCTCTTCTTTGGGGGGGGGCTCAATTCCAATCTCAATGTGAGCTCTTTTTGCACCAGTGATTCGACTTAGTTCTCTGGTTGTCGTTGTGAGGATCGCTTGTATATCGGTTGAGCGTCTGATTTTACTGGACACTTCGTGCAACATGCGCTCACGCTCAACTTGCTTTCTTATTTGTTCCACCAAATGAGCGTTTGCAATGACCGCAGCTAGAGATCCTGCCATCGTCCCTAACATTTCTTCATCGCTATCGTTGTAAGCACTTACTTGTTCGCTTTCAACATTGAGAACTCCAAGAATTTCGTTTCGGAAAATCAATGGAACTGCCATCTCTGACCGCGTATTTGGACTGATTTCTAAATAACGAGTTTCTTGGCGTACATCATCGATGCGTAAACTTTTCTTGTGAGCTGCTACCCAGCCCGTTACTCCAGAACCAAATGGGGTAACAATATTTGCAACTTCGTCGGAGTATCCAACCCAGGCTTTTATAAACAGATTTTCTCTATCCGTGTCTGACAACATGATTAAAACCCGATCGCCGCCTAGAGTCACTTGAAGGCCTTTTACGGCACTTAATAATGCTTCTTCCAAATTCGTGCCAGATGCAGCAGAAGTTGTAATATGATAAAGAAGCCTAAGTTGGGATAAATGCTCTTGGGTTTCGGCTAAAAGTTCTGAGTTGTTTAACGCAATTGCTAACTGATCTGCAAGGGTTTGCAAAGTTCGAATGTGTTCTGGACCAAAGGCGAAAGGTATTGTGCTTTGAATATCTAAAACTCCCAAAATACGCTCGCCAATTTTTATTGGGATGCCTGCTTCTGCGCGTGTATCTGGTAAAAGTGAGTTTGGTCGGTGGGTCGCATCTTTTGTTACGTCACCCACGATTAGGGCTTCACCTTTACCCGATGCATACCCAACTATTGACTTAGATCCCACTGCAAGTTTATGTCCTTCTCGCTTCATTTGTGAACCAGCATCACCGGTTGCTTCACGGATTATGGCATATTCCCCCGATGGATCAATTAAAAACACAGCAGCATGGTAATAATTGAATTGATTGCGTATCAGTTGTACAGCTTTTTGTAAAAGCTCATCCAGATTTAATGCAATACTGATGTCTCGAGCAATCTCAGATGCAGTTTGCACTTGGGATAAATGGACTAATAGGTCTTCATGAGCGCGAACTCTTTGAACAAAGGGTGTTGTTCTTTCCGCAATTAGGGCTAATTTGTTTAGATCATTGTTATCAAAAGCTTCTTCGTGTTGAAGATCTTGCACAATGATCGCCCCAATTGCTTGATTATTAACTACCAGAGGTACACCCATCCATGAGGCAGCGGGAGATCCAACAATCTTTGCTCCCAACTCTAGCATACGCTTCTCTGTGTCCTTTGTGATAATTATTGGCTGTTGTGTTCGAATAAGAATGGATGTGATTCCTTCTCCCAGGGGAAATGTCTCAATCGACTTAATATTTTCTTCATCATATATGTATGGAATTCTAATTGATTGCGTTTTATCATCGTACAAAGCTAAAATGAAAGCGAAATCTCCTATATGCTGCCGTGTTAGTTCGTGAATCGCGGCAGATACAGAATACATGTCTGAAGTGCTTTCGATTACTTGCTGAATTTCTAAGAGCCTTTCGAATTCTTTTATTTGTTCTTTGGCAAAAATAAACTTTCTTTCTAGGGAAAGTGAATTAGACACAATGGCAACAATACTCGTGAACGAATTTACAATGGGGTTATTAAGTGTTCCGTCTTCAATTTCACCCAGCCATACAAAACCAAATAAGTTGTTATCATCCCTAATTGGAATAAGTGCGAATTTTTTACAAGCTAGTTCACCAGCCAATTGAGCCAGCTCTGGAATGGTTTTTTGGATGTTCTCAACCTTATCGATTGTGAACTTCTCAATCTCCTCCAGTTTCTTTGTTTTAGTTACATTCGTCTGAGAAGACAAATATTTTAATTTATCTTCATCTCGTGGGCTTGAAAGTGATTTGGCCGTGTATATTTCCCCTTCTTTGATAAAAATAATCGAAATAAATGATGTATTTGACAGTGTATTGCTCAAATCTTTATAAAGCGATGACAAGAACAAATCGGCCATAAGAATTTAGCTCAACTCCCACACAGGTTCTCCACNNGTCAATTGATCTTGACTGGCTTCGGCAGTTACAGCTACTATTGGGATCGTTTTTAAATGTTCAGAAGCACGAATTTTTTTTAGGGCACCATATCCATCTTCATATGGTAAACGGATATCCATAAGAATCAAATCCAATCGGGGTAAGGTATCGGCATATTCCACTACTTCGTAACCGGATGTTTTCCATTCGCAATGTATTCCAAGATACCCTAGCATGCGCGCGATTAACACAAAGTTTGATACATTATCCTCAACTACCAGAACAGTTGTATCTTTTGTGATCGTTGCTTTTCTTTGTGGCTCTGATTTATTAGTGGGTTCTACTTTAGGCATCTTAGCTCCTCAAATAGTGTTCGATCTGGTTGCCGATGGTATCAATATCAATTGGCTTCTGTATATATCCATCACATCCAGCATCCAAGGATTTTTCCCTATCACCCCGCATGACATTTGCTGTCAGCGCTATGATTGGAATTTTCTCAAAACCAGGTTTTATTTTGATCTGTGCTGTCAGGGTGAATCCATCAACGTCGGGCATATTGATATCCATCAAGATAAGGTCGGGAACTGTCTCTTCAAGTGTTTTCAACGCTTCGGTGGCGTTTACAGCCTCAAGAACGTTATAACCTTCTGCCATCAATACACGGCGCACCAATGTACGATTATCTTTATTATCTTCTACATAAAGAATGGTTGTAATCTCCGACATGGTTTGCCTCCGAAAACCATTTTACATGTCGCATCCCATGGCTTTCATATCAGCAACCTTACAAAATAAAAAAGTCGCATTGTATAAAGGATGCGACTTTTTTATTTTGTATTTGAGCGGGTGATGGGATTCGAACCCACGAATGGTAGCTTGGGAAGCTACTGCCTTACCACTTGGC
>DNDT01000420.1 GCA_003487525.1 Flavobacteriales bacterium | reverse complement strand
ATAGCACGCTTTAAAAAAATCTTCCCTGGTCTTGTATTCGTTGCCAAAATAGAACCGAGTTACCTCGACAAACTGCTTCACTTTTTAAATCCGGTGAACAAGAATGAATCGGTTTACATATATAAGATTAGGGAATCTAAATCGTAAAGGTATAAATGTAGTTCGCGATAAAATTCCACAAGGTAGTGACGATAATTGCCAGAAGTTTTGCGAAGTAGAAGTTCAGATTGAATTTCGTGTTCAACACCCAAAGGACAAGGCTGTTTATTCCCAGACCAATTACGGACACAAAAAAGAATTTTCCAAATTCCATGACAACGTCCGGATTTGCACTGTGAAATGTCCAGATCCGGTTAAAGATGTAATTGGAAGATGCAGCAGTGAGAAATCCGATGGCATTTGCGACAAACTTTTGAATCTTAAAAATCTCTTTGAAGAGATAGGTAATTCCAAAATCCACAATCATGCCGGAGAATCCGACCACACCAAACTTTATGAACTTAATTAAGATTTCCATTGGCTGTTTGACAAGTTGGTAAATATCGCAATTCGGATCAAAACAGAACAAAGTTTAGGACATTTGCCCGTGTTTGGCTTACTTTCATATTCTCAAAAACCATAAAATGAAACGAGTACTTTTTTTATTGATTTCAATATGTTACCTNNAATGTGGGTTCCGATTTTCCTGAAGGGAGTAATCATGGACGAAATGCGCCTGAATGGATTGCAGTTGACTGCCGAAGATATATATAGCGTTAACAATTCAAGTTTAAAAGATGCCGTCGTACAATTTGGTGGCGGTTGTACCGCGGAAATAATATCGAATGACGGACTGCTGCTGACAAATCACCACTGCGGATATGGAACCATTCAATCACACAGCAGTTTGGAAAACGACTA
Organism: Flavobacteriales bacterium; assembly: GCA_003487525.1. Taxonomy (GTDB): domain Bacteria; phylum Bacteroidota; class Bacteroidia; order Flavobacteriales_E; family Vicingaceae; genus UBA11591. The sequence goes on along the minus strand of DNDT01000420.1, from coordinate 1,612 downwards.
TCTGACGGATGGTTTTTGGGCACCGAACAGGGCGGGAGAGTTGGCGAATCCCGGATTACAGGCAACTGTGATCAAAAGAATTGTAGATGTAACCGATCGGGTCATGAACGGGATTCAGAATTCCGTTAACAGGGATTCTGTGATTCAGGCGAATAGTAAAAAATTTGTGGACGAACTTATAAATGGAAGTCATTATGAAGCATTCGTAAGAGAATTCTACAATGGAAATCAGTACATCGCATTCATTACCGAAACGTTCAAGGATGTCAGACTTGTCGGTGCACCGCCTTCCTCCATTGGAAAATACGGATTTGACACCGATAACTGGGTATGGCCCAGACACACCGGAGATTTTTCGATTTTCAGAATTTACGCAAACAAGGAAAACAAACCGGCCGAATATAGCGATGAGAATGTACCCTATCATCCGGCTCACCATCTCCCGATTTCAATGAAGGGATATACAGAGGGAGATTTCACCATGGTGTATGGATTTCCATATCGGACGGAAGAATATCTCACCTCTTCCGCAGTCGATTTTATTATGAATGTATCAAATCCCAAACGCATTGAAATAAGAACAGCCAAATTAGATGTTCTCAATAAACGAATGAAAGAAAGCGATTTGGTTAGAATTAAATATGCCGCCAAGCAAAGCTCGACAAGCAATGCATGGAAGAAATGGAAAGGCCAGAACAAAGGATTNNAGATTATGGGGAAGTATCCGATATTTTGGATAAGCTGAAGGCCGCGTACGCTTCATTGAACGAAGTCGGTCTTGCACGGGATCATTATGTTGAAATTGGCTATTATGGAACTGATCTTCTTAGGTTTGCGGGTGGTTTCGGAAAATTTGTGGAAAAAGTAAATGCAGGAGAAACACTTGGTGCGGAAGACATTGAAAATTTAAACAAGCGATTGGAAGGTTTTTACAAGAACTATGATTATCAAACAGATAAGGATGTTTTTACGGCTATTATGCCAATTTACTGGAATGCGGAAAACAACGAATTCAAACCCGACATCCTGAACAGTGAGAAGCAAAAAGCTGTTGTGTATCCTGTTGAGTGGTCCGAAAAAACATATTCGTCTTCAATTTTAGGAAAACAGGAAGAATTCCAAAAACGCATAGATAAAGATGCCACAAAAGCAATGAAAGCCCTCTCAAAGGACCCTGTTTTCATATTGGCGACGACCTTATCCTCTTTCTACAGGGAAAAAATAGCGCCGAGGTACAATGAACTTTCCAAGAACATTGAAGAACTGGATCGTCGGTATCTTAGAATGATACGGGAAGTTTTTCCTGAACGGAATTATTACCCGGATGCCAATGGTACGTTAAGACTGGCATTTGGAAAGGTGGAAGGGATGAATCCTGCTGATGCAATTACCTACGAATACTATACCTCACTCGAAGGCGTCATGGAAAAATATGTACCGGGATCCGATGAATACGACTTACCTGAAAAACTGATCGAACTGTATGAAACCAAGAATTACGGGAAATACGCACAGGATGGTCAACTCCGCATTTGTTTTATTGCATCCAATCACACCTCAGGTGGAAATTCGGGCAGTCCTGTGCTTAATGGAAAAGGCGAGTTAATTGGAC
>DNDT01000482.1 GCA_003487525.1 Flavobacteriales bacterium | reverse complement strand
GGCAACTTACATGAAAGATATGATAATTTTGTGCCTTACTATTTAAAACACGGCCCGGGATTTTTTGACCAGCTTTACATGCAAGTAAACCCTTTGGATTCAAGACTTTGTGTTATATCGGAATAGTGGTAAATAAAAGGAATGGAAGACAGAATTTTAATCGTCGATTTTGGTTCGCAGTACACTCAGCTTATCGCCAGACGCATACGCGAGTTGAACGTGTACTCAGAAATTATACCCTATCATGCAGAGCCGGACTTGAATGGCGTGAAAGGAATTATTCTGTCCGGTAGCCCGCATTCCGTGCTTGAGAAAAATGCACCAAAGGTCAATCCGGTATTTCTTGAAAACAATCACTCCGTGCTGGGTATCTGCTATGGTGCTCAGTATATCGCAAACGATCAGGGGGCAAAGGTTCTTCCTTCGGGTCACAGGGAGTACGGAAGGGCCAATTTAAAGGGCATCACATCTCATCCGCTGTTTAAGGGCATTCCGGAAAATTCTCAGGTATGGATGTCACACGGGGACAGCATAACTGAATTAAACGACAAATTCGAATTAATTGCAAGCACAAATTCAATTCCGGTGGCGGCGTACCATGTTCAGGGAAAAAACATCTACGGGATTCAGTTTCATCCGGAAGTCTATCATTCGACCGACGGAGTGCAACTTCTGAAAAACTTTGTGGTTGATCTCTGTGGTTGTGACCAGAGTTGGACCCCGCAATCGTACATTGAAACTACCGTTGCCGAATTAAAAGAGAAGATAGGAGATCAACAGGTTGTAATGGGACTTTCCGGAGGTGTCGATTCGACTGTTGCCGCCGTGCTGTTGCACGAGGCAATCGGAGACAGGCTTCATTGTATTTTTGTGGACAATGGTTTGTTGCGAAAGAATGAATTCGAGTCCGTAATAAAGCAGTATGAAGATCTCGATCTCAACGTAACTGGTGTAAGAGCCGGGGATCGCTTTTTGGATGCACTGAAAGGAAAAACAGAACCCGAATCAAAAAGAAAAGCCATTGGTGCAACGTTCATACAGGTATTTGACGACGAAGCGCACAGAATCAAAAATGTCGATTGGCTCGGTCAGGGAACCATCTATCCGGATGTCATTGAATCGGTTTCAGCATCTGGAGGTCCTTCGGCGACCATAAAGTCTCACCACAATGTCGGAGGTCTGCCCGATTTTATGAAATTGAACGTGGTGGAGCCGCTTAAATGGTTGTTTAAAGATGAAGTTCGCAGGGTTGGAAAAGCACTTGGTATCAAGGATGATATATTAAGCAGGCATCCTTTCCCGGGTCCGGGACTCGGCATTCGAATCCTGGGCGAGGTGACGCACGAGAAAGTGCGAATCCTTCAAGATGTCGATGACATCTACATATCCTCCTTAAAGAAACATAAACTGTACGATGAGGTGTGGCAGGCAGCTGCTATTTTACTACCCATTCAGTCGGTGGGTGTAATGGGAGACGAACGAACCTACGAAAATGTGGTTGCGTTGAGGGCAGTGGGATCTACAGACGGAATGACCGCGGACTGGAGTCACCTTCCGTATGAATTTTTATCAGAAGTCTCGAACAACATTATTAACCGGGTTAAGGGAGTTAACCGGGTTGTATATGACATCAGTTCCAAACCTCCTTCCACAATAGAATGGGAATAGTCAAAAAGTATTTGTTTTATTTTTTTACCTGCCTGATTTTATCTTGCCAGGTAGGTATGTTATTCGGACAGGCTGAGAGCATAGACAGTTCCATTGTCGAAAAGAATGGCCGAAAATATTATACATACGTCGTTGAACAGGGCAATACCTTGTATTCGATCTCGAAGAAATACAAAATTTCGGTTAAGGAAATAGAGCTGCACAATCCGGGGGTAAAGGAAGGGTTAAGTATCGGTGACACACTCTACATACTTGCGGTGGCAAAGGACAAAGGAGTGAAAAAAATGAAAATGGAAGTGAACGGGAATGTGATCGTTCACGAGGTTCAGAAAGGCCAGACCCTTTATGCCATTGCTCATATTTACGATTTGACGATAGTCGATTTAATCGAGGCAAATCCGGGAGTAAAAGACGGTGTCAAGGAAGGTCAGTTGATAAAAATCCCCGTAGCGAAACTCAAAAAACAGGAAGCCGCCCCTGTTGTTCAGGAAGAGCGGAGTGTGCGCCTTCATTTGGTTAAAAGCAAGGAGACCTTGTATTCCCTGTCTCAATTGTATAAAGTCTCGGCCGAAGAAATCAAATCCGCGAACAATGGACTTGTCGATGGATTGAAAGTAGGTCAGGAAATAGTTATCCCCGATCCCACGAACGATCTCCCTATTCACAAGGATTCAACCGAAATGAAAGAGGTGTATAAAATTGCGGTAATTCTGCCCTTTTTTCTTGATCTCAATGATACCCTGCATGCCAGTCTGAAAATAAACGACAAGGAGCAGGTATTGTCAAAGTCAGTCGTGGCCATTCAGTTTTATCAGGGCTGCCTTATGGCTCTTGATTCTCTGAAAAAAATGGGAATGAGGTTTGATGTGAAAGTGTACGATTCGGGCAAGGATTCAAATGTGGTTGACGGATTGATCGAAAAAGGCGAGTTGTCGGGAGTCGACCTGATATTGGGACCGTTTTATCAATCTCAGTTCACCCGGGTCGCAGAATATGCCAGAAAAAAGAAAATTCACATTGTAAGCCCTGTACCGCTGAGCAACAAAGTGCTTTTGGGCAATTCATACACAAGCAAGGTAGCTACCTCGGACAATATTTTGTTTAGGAACCTCGGGGAATACGTCAGTAAGTTTTATCACACGGAAAATGTATTGGTCATTACCAAATATTTCAGGGCAAACACCCTGGCGAATTCATTTAAAAAAGCCTACAATCAGAATCTCTTTGTGAAAGGGGACAGCATTGGGAACGGTTTGAAAGAAATTAAGTGGGACAATGGTTCCATCGACGGAATAAAAGCGCAATTGTCCGACAGTGTCTTTAACATTATTCTTATTCCATCCAATGATCAGGTGTATGTGACCGAACTGCTTTCTAAATTGAATCTGCTCAAAGACAAATACATGTTTAAGATTATCGGTGTGGAAAACTGGATGAAATACACCAACGTGGATCTTGAATATTATGAAAACCTGCATGTCAGCATCCCTACGGATGCTTTCATTGATTACGAGAGTCAGGCAGTCAAAAAATTCATTGTCAGTTTTAACAATCAATACAAATCATTCCCCGAGAATTTTTCTTTTTTGGGTTTTGACGTAAGTTTTTATTTCCTGAAACTTCTCAACGAGGGAGGCAATCGGTTTGAGCCTTTAATGGAAGGAAGAAAAGAAAAATACTTCTCCCGAAATTTTGACTTCTTCAAGACCGGTATCGAAAGCGGATACGAAAACTCG
>DNDT01000427.1 GCA_003487525.1 Flavobacteriales bacterium | reverse complement strand
TCGACGAGGCCGACCGCATGCTGGACATGGGATTCATTGACGACATTCAAAAAATTATCACCTATTTACCCGACAATCACCAGACACTGATGTTCAGTGCAACGATGGCACCAAGTATCGCCCGTCTGGCAAAGAAAATATTAAAAAATCCTGCAGAAATATCCCTGTCCATTTCAAAGCCGGCAGCGGGAGTGGATCAAAAAGCTTACCTGTGTTACGACGAACAAAAAGTTAAAGTCCTGAGGCACATTTTGTCAGAAAGAAAAAACTACGACAGCATTATTGTGTTTACGTCGACCAAAAGCAAGGTGTCTGATATTGTTCAGGAACTGGTTAAGAACGGATTTCCTGCCACGGGAATATCGTCCAATCTTACCCAGGAGAACAGGGAAGAAGTGCTGCGCGGTTTCAGGTCAAAGAGAATTCGCATTCTGGTGGCGACGGACGTTATGAGCAGGGGGATTGATGTCAAAGAGATAAACATGGTCATTAATTTTGACGTTCCTCATGATGCAGAGGATTACGTGCATCGCGTTGGTCGGACGGCACGGGTGAATGCCACAGGGGAAGCATTTACCCTTGTGAACCCAAAGGACATGTTTAAATTGAAAAAGATTGAACAATTGATTGGTTCCTCAGTTCCGAAACTTCCGCCTCCCGATTTTATCGGACAGGGACCCTCATGGAATGACGCCAGATCCGAATCGGGAAATAAAAGGAAATTTGGCGGAAATAAAAAGCCGTTTAAGCGAAGGAATCCAAGACGCAATTCGTAGATTTATCACGCTTTTTGTGGCAATAATTTCGTGGAACGATATGACAGGAAAATGTGTTATTCTGCTGCTGCTTATCAGTAGTTCAGTTTATGCTCAAAATAAAAAAGGTACGGTTTATGCCACTTGGGGATGGAACAGATCTTTATACACCAATTCGGGCATACATTTTGTGGGAGACAATTACGATTTCACCGTGAAAGATGTCGAAGCACGAGACCGGCAATCTCCCATAAATGCTGAAACTTATGTAAATCCGGCAAACCTGACCATACCGCAGACGAATTTGAAAATCGGTTACTTTTTTAAGGACAACTGGAGTGTAACGGCCAATATTGATCACATGAAATACGTCATGGTTCAGGATCAGACGGTTCAGATAGACGGAAGTATAAGTGGCACAGGGACCGAATATGACGGGGTTTACGACCATGAACCCATTGTTCTTACCAAAGACTTTTTGACCTATGAGCACACAAATGGACTTAATTACGTCAATGTCGAGCTTAACAGGCACTGGAATATTGCCAATGTCGAATCCATTCACATGCAAATAAATCCGTTGGTCGGAGCAGGATTGGGATTTCTATATCCCAAAACGGCAGTGGATTTAATCGATAATGAACTTGCAGATGAATTTCATCTGGCGGGTTATGGACTTGCACTCAAGGTGGGATTGAATATTGTAATATGGAAATATTTTTATTTGCAAACAGAATTAAAAGAAGGGTTTATAAATATGCCCGATGTTCGCACAACAAATGATCCAAGTGACATTGCAAAGCAGCATTTCTTTTTTACTCAGTTTAATTTTGGCCTGGGATTTTGTATTCCTCTATTTCCGGCTGATGAGTAATTTAGTTGTGTATTTTTTGGATTAACGGCAAACAATGAATGGGTAACAATTGAATGATTATGGAAAACTTTTCAACTTTACTCTCAAATCCGGCAGTTATTTGGTTTTTAATTGGGCTGGTGCTGCTCGTCTCGGAATTTTTCGTGCCCGGACTCATCATTTTGTTTTTTGGAATTGGATGCTGGGTTGCTTCATTGGCCTTGCTGTTCATACCGGACATGCCGTTGAATATACAGTTGATAATCTTTTTGGTCTCCTCGGTACTTTCTCTGTTTCTTCTGCGTAATTCGTTGAAAAAATGGATTGGCATCTCGGATAAAAAAGACGATTCATCGCTGGAAGAATACATCGGAAAAGAATGCATTGCGGAAACGGATTTTGACCCGGGAATGGCCGGAAAGGTTTCTTTTAAAGGAGCTCGATGGGAGGCTCATTCTACTTCAGAAATTAAAAAAGGCGATACGGTAATCATTAAATCGGTTGACAGTATTCGTTTTATTGTGGAACCAATTAACAAATAATTTATTATGGATATTTCAAGTATTATATTGATAGGCCTGGCCCTATTTGTTATGTTCTTTTTTGTTTCGATGATAAAAATAGTGCCTCAGAGACAGGCCTATATCGTTGAGCGATTCGGTAAATACAAGGACACCCTTCTTGCTGGTTTTCACCTCATTATACCATTTGTGGACAGGGTAGCTTACAGGCACACCTTAAAAGAGCAAGCCATTGACGTAGAGTCTCAGCAGTGTATTACCCAGGACAATATTTCGGTTGAAGTTGATGGGATTCTGTATCTGCAAGTCATGGATGCACAACGTGCATCTTACGGGATTGATAATTACAGATTCGCTTCGACCCAGATTGCTCAGACCACCATGAGGAGTGTCATCGGTAAAATGCAGCTGGATAAGACCTTTGAAGAGAGGGATACCATTAACATAGCCATTGTCGATGCGGTTGACAAGGCCAGTGACCCATGGGGAGTGAAGGTTACCAGATATGAAGTTAAAAACATTATGCCTCCTCAGAGCATTAAAGATGCCATGGAAAAACAGATGAGAGCCGAACGTGAAAAACGCGCCATCATTGCCGAATCTGAAGGTGGAAAGCAGGCAAAGATCAACATTGCCGAAGGGGTAAGACAGGAAATGATCGCCACTTCCGAAGGTGAAATGCAAAAACGAATCAATGAGGCGGAGGGAAGAGGTCAGGAAATTGAACGTGTTGCGACAGCAACTGCCATCGGTATTCAAAAGATCGCTCTTGCCATCAATGAAAAAGGCGGGAAAGAAGCGGTTAATCTGCGCGTTGCGGAACAGTATATTAAAGAATTCGGCAACATGGCGCATAAAAGCAATACCATGATTATCCCGTCAAACATGGCGGATATATCCAGTATTATAGCAACCAGTATGTCTGTGATCAAAGAGACTTCGGACAAAACGAACAAGGCTTAGAGACAGACAATTGGTCATTTCTTAAAATTGTTGGCAGAAGGCTTTTTATAATGCTCTAATAACATATACTTGCAGCCCAAATTTCGGGCGATTAGCTCAGCTGGTTNNGCTGGTTCAGAGCATCCCGACTTTCAGTCGGGAGGGTCACATTCGACAAAAATTGAAATTCTTTACTTACATCATATATTCTTCGATTACTGATAGATATTACATTGGTGTGACATCAAATATTTCCGAGCGATTAGCTAAACATAACACCAATCATAAAGGATATACGGGAAATGCAAATGATTGGATATTAGAGTATTATGAAGAGTTTCAGAATAAAACGTTTGCACTAAAAAGAGAGAAACAATTAAAAAGTTGGAAAAGCAGAGAAAGAATTAAAGAACTTATTTCCAAAAGTTACAAATAGGGTTATATTTGCAGCCCAAATTTCGGGCGAT
>DNDT01000516.1 GCA_003487525.1 Flavobacteriales bacterium | reverse complement strand
AAATAGATTGATTTGCATTAATTCGTCTTTATTGAATATCCACTCGTGTCCGATGTTTTGATGTTCTATCAAGGCGCTTGAAAGTTCCTGGAGAAAACTGTCCCAGTATGAAATATGAGTATGCCTCATCTCTGGTGGCCTTAGAGATGCAAGAGATACAAATAGTTTTGGTTTTCTTCTTGATATTTCAACTGCTGCATTTAAGAGAGGCTTTATGTCGATGTGGGAACTTCTGTCAATTGAAGACACATATAATCGTGTTAAAGATCTATCAAGAGAATACTCTTGATCTCTGTCAATTGTTGATATTTCATCAACAAATTTTGATTTGTCGCCTCGATTTTTCATGTTTTTATCGACGGTTCTTGCTCGTTCTTGCTTTATGGATTTTTCTATAGAAAAGTCGTTGTTTGATGTGCAATATTTTTTAACCTCAATTTCTATCGCAAGTTCAATTGCCATTATTTTTTGGATGATGATATTTTCTATATTCTGATAATTGCGTGCCTTTTGGTCCGCCCACTCATTAAAATCTTTTAACTTTTGATTGATTTGTAATAGCTGATTTATTTTATTGTGAAAGGCGGTAAGGAATATCTCTGGATTTGACAAAAGACTTGAAGTCAACAACGCTATTTCACGCCAATGTTGATCTGTTAATTTTTTTGTTAGTAGCCATTCAAGTGCTTTGTTGTGGGCGTTGTCTGCTATTTGTCGTGCAGTGAAATACTCTTGGAAAGTTAGGTGCGAAAAGGAGTAAATGCCCTGAGCTTGTTGGATCAATAATCCATGTTGGGCTTCTATGGCTTTTAAGATGTGCTCTCCAATATTTTGATTGCTGATATCCTGACCAGATATTTTTTCCATAAATTTTGTAATTATTAAAGAAAGATCATCTTCTTTGAATAATATTTCATTTTTTACATAATAATGAGTCGCAATATGCGCTAATAATTGTCGCTTTCTTACATGTGAGAGGCCATGATATATTTCGTCCCTCATTATATTTCTGGATGAGTCCCACCTCTTAAGAAGCGCGTCGATTGCTTCTTCATAAATTTCCACCCTGCGCAAGGGAAAAGCAGATGTTTCTTCGAAATTTAAACATAATAGAGCTAGTAAGATTGGAGTCTTTGCTAGCTCTCTTAGATTCCGTTTGTCATCACTATTAATTTCCACNNTCAAGCGCTGCTGTTCTACATGTGATAATAAATTTGTTTTTTGGATATTTGTTTGTGAAATCAACTAAATGTTGAACAACGTGTTTCCTCTTTCCATTTTCCTCGTTTACCTCGTCCAGCCCGTCAAGTAATAATAGGATATTTCCTTTTTGGAAAAGTATTTCTATGAAAGGCTTGGCATCTGGAAATTCGCATATATCAAATTGCCTTTCTATGTAATCTATAAAGTCAATGTCGGTTTGTGTCCAGTCTCGTAAAGAAACAAAAATCGGTGTTTTATCTATGGCAGTATTTGTAGCGTTTATTACAAGGTGCTTAAGAAGTGTTGTCTTGCCTGCCCCGGGTTTTCCCAAGATAAATAAGTGGTTGTGCTTTTTTATGTAATTTAATGCATCGACTCTTTCTTTGTAACCCGATATTGATCCTGATTGGTTTATCTCAGATTTTAATTCGGTGATTCTGTTTCGTCGTAGTGAAAGGGGTTGATCATATATCAGAATATCAGTGTAAATGCCTTCAATTTCTATAGGGTGTGGATTGCCAAGGACACGAGTTGTTGAATGCAACTCCCGCATTCGCTCTTGATACTTCCTGATCGCATCTGCAGATCTGATCTTCTTCCATTGTGACTTTGCTAACCCAATACCCTGAGAAGTAAGCTCCTTTAAAATAGGTTCCCATAGCCATCCGCTTGATGAAAAGAAGTCTGAGAGCATGATTTATCCTCAATGATTGAAATTTCGCTCAAAATGTATTTTATACAAGTTTATTACCATTATCTATCTTTGTAGATAGCAAAGATTACTGTAAATGATCTAGAATTTCGAATATAAGTATGGGAACTGTCGGATTGACTTGCACTAATTTGCCTGCAAAAATCTCCTTGCCTCTTGAGTAATTCTAAATTACCCACAACTGATAACTTGCTTATTCCTCCAAAGGTGTTTTGGTTAATTAGTTTGGATTATACCTGTGACAAAAACACACTGAAAAAACAGGCACACAAGCTTTTAACCTGAGCACCTGTTTACATGTTTGTCACTTATCGGTTCTACTCTTCATCTTCTTCCTTTGCGTCAAAAATATCGTCAATTTTCTTCAACACATCATCTGTCAGCTTCGGAGCAACCTCACTCGCCTTCATATTCTCCTGTAACTGGCTCATTTTGCTTGCACCTGTAATAACCGAACTCACAAAGGGATTCTTCAAACACCAAGCCAGGGATAACTGCGAGATGGTGCAATCCAAATTCTTTGCAATGGGTTCAAGAGCCTGCACTTTGGCAATGTTGTCTTTGTTTGTTACATTTTCTTTCAGCCAATCCATGCCTGATGTGGCGGCGCGGCTGTCCGAGGGAACGTCTTTATTGTATTTGCCGCTCAACAAGCCCGATGCCAACGGACTGAAAGTTGTGGAGCCATATCCATATTCGTTGTAGAAACGAACATACTCACCCGAAAAACGATGACGCTCGAACATGTTATACACAGGCTGTTCGACAACAGGTTTATGCAGATGATGTTTCTCTGCAATCGCGATCGCTTCCACGATCTCTGCCGCCTTCCATTCGGATGTGCCCCAATACATCGCCTTGCCCCATTCGATGATGTTGTGCATCGCCCACACAGTTTCCTCGATGGGTGTGTTCTTGTCTGCGCGGTGACAATATAACAGGTCAACATAATCCAATTGGAAGCGTTCGAGTGAACCATTAATGCCTTCGATCAAACGTTTGCGGTTTAGGGTGTTTGACTCGTTTACGCCATCATGCAAGCCCCAATAGATCTTTGTTGAAACAAGATAACTGCCTCGCCGCCATCCCAATTTTTTGAGCGATGCGCCCATTACACGTTCCGACTCGCCATTAGCATATGCCTCTGCGTTGTCGAAAAAGTTTACGCCTAGATCATAAGCTGCTGCCATCAGTTCTGCGGCAGCGTTAACATCCACCTGATTTTTGAATGTTATCCATGAGCCTAGTGACAATTCACTGACTTTAATTCCCGTCCGTCCCAAATGTCGATATTCCATTGTTCTGCCTCCATCTTGATATTGATGATGCAATTATAATCTCCCCATGCATCGTGCTTTTTATACTGCTCTCATTATTGTATTGTTGACGGCTTGCGCCCCTCAAGCGACTCTATCCACACCCAGACCTGTGGACCTTATCCCATATCTGACTCAAACACCCCAGCCCCCGCCTCCCTTGACTCCTGAAGGTTTGGTTCCACTTAAGACGCCTTTACCTACATCCACGCCTTTTACTTACATTGTCAAATCAGGCGACACGATCAG
>DNDT01000119.1 GCA_003487525.1 Flavobacteriales bacterium | reverse complement strand
ACAGTGGACATGCCAACCGCATCGGCTCCCATGACACGTAACATTTTATACTCAGCCGCTGTTTCAAGATTTGGGCCCTGCACTGCTGCATACACTCCCTGCCTGAGCGTTACGCCCAACTGTAAGGCAGCAGTTGAAATTTGTCCGTTCAGTTTTTTGCTGTACGTCTCATACATGTCCGGCCACCTCGGACCAAATCCTTCGTTGTTCTTGCCTCTTAAAGGGTTATCCGGTAGCAAGTTAATGTGATCGGAAACCATCATCAGATCTCCCTTGTTCCATGCCGGGTTTAAATTTCCGGCAGCATTTGAGACAAACAGGGATTGCACGCCCATTTCCTTTAATACGAAAATTGGAAAGGTAATCTCTTTCATGCTATAGCCTTCATAATAGTGAAAGCGGCCATTCATCGCAACGATGTCTTTGCCCGAAAGCTTTCCAAAAATCAACTTGCCACTGTGGGTTTCAATGGTCGGGTTGACGAAACCGGGAATACTTGAATATTCAACTATTTCTGAAATCTCTATTTCCTCGATCAAACCGCCCAGACCCGTGCCGAGTACAATCCCAATCTCCGCATGTCCAATCCCTTTTTTTGAAAGAGCTGCTTTTGCAATATCAACCTTATCCCTGAGTGACATTATTATATTCTTTTAGACAGTATTGTTCGTATTGATCTTTGAACAAGGTGAAATCAGATGCCTCGTCAATGTCCCTTCTATGGCCGAGAACCGTAAACGATAAATTCAACAACCGCGCATTTGAAACAAGTCGGTCAAAAACATTTTCTCCTCCCCAAACAATTCCATCGAACAAGCCGGTATGCGCCTTTTTCATTCCAAGAAGATAAAAACCCCCATCAACAGCCGGTCCGACAACCAAATCTTTTTCCGAAAGTTTCATATATGCTTCATCCAGAATATCCTCATGCATTTCCGGACAGTCACTTCCAATGATGATCGTATTTTTTTCTCCATTACCGGACAAGCTTTTAAATGAATTCATCATTCGCTCGCCCAAATCACTTCCATCCTGTACATGAATTGAAAACGAATCAGGGACATTAAATTCCTTATCCGTCCGGTCCAAAAAAAGGTGAATTTCAGCATTTACTTTCTTCGCAGCATCCAGCGTTATCGAAATCAACCATTTATACACGCTCAATGCTTGGTCTTGTCCAATACCCGATGCCAGCCTGGTCTTAACCTCGCCCCTGACTGGCTTTCTCAAAAACACGATGAGTTGATTATTCATAGGTTTTCTCTCCTTTCGTCAGCCATTTTCCCCATGAATTGCTGTAGGGATGAATTTTAACCGTGTTTTTTCCATTGTTGTCCACTATCGGGTACCCGTGATTAACCCAGTCAAAAATTCCTCCGTGAAGATTACTCACATTCCTGAAGCCGGCATCTTCCAATTTCTCTCCCACCTTTTCACTGCGGTATCCAACCGAGCAATATACCACAATGTCCTTATCCGTTCCTATTTTCAAATTCTCCAATTTGAAATTATCGTACCCAACCCAAATTGCATTCTGAAGGTGGCTGACGTCGTACTCACTCTTTTCTCTTGCGTCCAGGATAACCAGATCCGGTTCGGACTTCAGCAAAGAATTAAGACTGTCGGGATAAATCAACGGAACCGAGTTATCGATTAACTGATCGACCATTTGATCAAAATCCTGGCTTTTAATTCCGCATGACGTCATTAAAAGGAAGATTAAAATACCGAGACTTAAAAAAATATTTTTCATGCAGTGGTTACTCCTTGACAACTTGACCCGGCTCCTGCAGTGCAACCATAACAATGCTGGCCCGTAACAATGGTTCTTTTTGAAAGGCTTTCCAATGAAAGATCAATCAATTCGACCCCATTTTCACTTTTGATTCCCAGTGCAAGCATTTGATTAAAGTCGCAGTCGTATACCTTTCCGGTATAATCAATCGAGATTGTATTGCGACACATCAGGCCATTGATGGTATTCGGATTAAACGATTCAACCAGTTTTTCCATATAATCCTCATAGTTTCCGCTGACCAGCAGATAATCCAGAAAACGATTGATGGGAAGGTTTGTCAAAGCCAATAACTGGTTAAACACGATTCCGTGTTCTTCCTGCAAGACGTGTTTAAATTCACGTTCAAGTTCAAATTGGTTTCCCGANNGCAGAAATGCCCCTCCCGGATTGTATACCAAATCCAGAATAAGTGATTTTCCATATCCAACTTCGTTGAGCAATTTAAGCGCTTCAATCGATTTGTCAAATACGCCCGTTCCTCTCTGACGATCGGTCTTTGATGCATGGTAGTAAGGGAGGGAACTGACAACCCTGATTTTATTTTCCCTGAAAAAATCCGGCAGATCATGGTAGACCGGATTGGAACGGATAATGGTCAGGTTAGAGCGAACAATAATTTCGCGAACACCTCTTTTTCCGATCTCTTCAACAAACCACCGGAAATCAGGGTTCATCTCCGGTGCACCTCCGGTAAGGTCTACCGTTTTCACTCCAAACTCACTTATTTTCCCGAGACAGATTTCCATGGTATTCCTGTCCATGATCTCTCGTCGCTCGGGGCCTGCATCCACATGGCAATGTTTACAGGTTTGATTGCACATATATCCGAGATTGACCTGAAAAATTTCCAGATCCACCGGAGTCAATTTGCTAATTCCATGATTTTTAAGCTTCGCGCGAAATGGATCCAGTCTACCGGCGGAAAACAGTCCGTTGTTCAGAATTTCATTCTGTTTGGCTATTTGGGCCAAGGCCGATTCCTTGTATTTAAGTGTGCCTGCCATTTACATCGAAAGTTTTTTAACCTTCTTCATCATTTGCACGCTGTGAACAAGTGATGAACCGCTTCGGATGGCTGCGGAAACATGAACAGCTTCCATCATTTGAGCTTCATCCGCTCCTTTTTCGAGGCATGCAACCGTATACGCATCTATGCAATACGGGCATTGAACCGTATGAGAAACAGCCAGTGCAATCAGTGCCTTTTCCCTTGATGTCAGCGAGCCTTCTTCAAAAACGCTGTTGTAGTAGGTAAAAAACTTTTTTGCCAGTTCGGGTTCAAACTCGGAGATTTCTCCAAATTTTTTCAGGTCCGCAGGATCATAGTATGTTTTATCCATCTCTTATTTCTCGTTTAGATCCCAATTGTAATTGAGGTAATTAATGCTCGCATCTTTTGCAATTTCCAAATGCGGTGTGTTCTTGTTCAGGTAGATATTGATCGTAGGCTCTTCCTTTAGAAAATCAGCTTCGTACCATTCAAATATTCTGGATATCTGTACGTGTCTGTTTGACAAAATATTGAATCTGCTGTCGTTTATAAAGGCTCTGGAAACAAGTCTTAACTCGATGTTTATGTTTTCGGCAGTGAAGGCCTTGTTGCGCAGTGGGGGGCAAGACCTGGCCGAACAATTAATCGCAAAATGAATTCGTGAGTCATTAAACTGTCCGCGAAGCATGGTATTTTCAATGTAATCAAGCGTGTATAGTTTGTCTCCCAATTTAATGAACGGAATGTGCCATGCGTCCTTACCGTCTTTTTCAATGTCCTTTATGCTCTTCACCGGATAATGATCAAGAATCAACTTTATCGTGAATGCATTGTAAGCATTAATCCAAAAAGCTTCCTGCTCCTCTACTTTCCAAAACGACATGGCAGGGTTCTCGCTTAGCATGTTCAGATAAGCGTCAAGCTTATCGCGATCTTCCATCAATCCCTTGTAATTGACGTTGCCATAAGCGTCGACATGTTTTTGAAGGAGCCTTGTCCATTCCAGATGAGATATTGTCTGAGCACCGGAGCCAAACGTAATCACGGTCAGCAAAAGCAAATAAAGAATTGATCGAATCATAAAAAAGTGGTTTGAGGCAAATGTACCAAATATGACCTCAAATTGATTGAAGCACATTTTACATTAACAATTGTAATATCATTACCTTTGATATTGAATATTCTTGCATGCCGCATTTTTCAGGACCCATCCGTTCCAAACTACCAAAAGTCGAGACAACGATTTTTACCGTAATGAGTCAATTGGCCGCTAAGGAAAACGCGGTCAATCTATCCCAGGGATTCCCCGATTTTAGTTGCAGTCCGGACTTGACAGAGTTGGTCAATAAATACATGAAGGCCGGGTTTAATCAGTACAGTCACATGGCCGGTTTTATTGGACTGCGGCAAATCATTTCGGATAAGGTCAGCAAGCTGTACGGCGCCTATTACAACCCCGAGACTGAAATAACCGTCACTGCCGGAGGAACACAGGCCATTTATACGGCCATCGCCAGTACCATCGGTGAAGGGGATGAGGTCATTTTATTTACGCCCGCATATGATTGTTTTGAACCGGCCATCGAACTCAATGGAGGAAAGCCGGTGTTTGTGCAGCTCAGCGTTCCAGATTATTCCGTTGACTGGGAGTCGGTGAAAAAGGTGATCAATCAAAAAACCAAAATGATCATTATCAATACCCCGCACAATCCTTCGGGTACGGTTTTGAATCATGACGATTTTGAACAACTGGAAAAAATTGTGGGCAATACGGATATCCTGGTTTTGTGCGATGAGGTGTATGAACATATCGTGTTTGACGGATTGATGCACGAGAGCATTACGAAATTTCCGAATCTGGCCGAACGCAGTTTTGTTATTTCATCGTTTGGCAAGACTTTTCACACCACAGGATGGAAAGTTGGATATTGTCTTGCCCCGGAAAACCTGATGAAAGAATTTAGAAAAGCACACCAGTTCATCGTCTTTGCCGTCAATACTCCAATTCAGCACGCGATTGCCGAATTCCTTCAGGACGAACATTCGTACATGGACTTGTCTTCATTTTATCAGCAAAAAAGAGACCTCTTTTTAAGCATGATTTCCCCCAGTCGGTTCAAGGCAATTCCAAGCAAGGGAACCTATTTTCAACTGCTCAATTTCGAAAACATTACCGACAAGTCGGATGTGGATTTTTCCGTTGAATTAACCAAAACCAAAAAGATTGCTTCCATTCCGGTTTCGGTATTTTATCATAAAAAAGTGGACGCACATGTGCTGCGGTTCTGCTTTGCCAAAAGCGACGAGACACTGCGTTTGGCAGCAGATATCATCAATTCTATATAAGGTTTGAATACACTTAACATATCTCTTGTTCAAAGCCCCATTATTTGGGAAGACATCGAGGCTAACCAGTCGATGTTTGCCGGTAAAATATCCGGCATTGATATTGAGAGCGAGGTTGTTCTCCTGCCTGAAATGTTCACCACCGGTTTTTCCATGAATGCACCGGCACTTGCCGAAGACATGAGCGGCTCAACGGTCCGGTGGATGAAAAAAATGGCAAAAGAGTCAAACAAAGTGATTGCCGGAAGCATGATTGCCCTTGATCGGGGAAAGTACTACAACCGGTTTATCTGGATGAATCCCGATGGTTCCTTTGAGTTTTATGATAAAAAACACTTGTTCAGGATGGCCAATGAAGACGCTTCCTATTCTTCGGGGTCAAATCAACTGATAATCCAATACAAGGGTTGGAAAATACGGCCTTTGATTTGTTACGACTTGAGATTTCCGGTTTGGAGTCGAAATAAAAACGATCGAAAAGGAAGTACACTTTCTCCGAATTACGACGTCCTGCTTTTTGTCGCAAACTGGCCGGAAGTGCGCGTTTCAGCCTGGGATGTTTTGCTGAGAGCGAGGGCAATGGAAAATCAGGCTTATTGCATTGGGGTGAACCGAATCGGAACCGATGGCACGGGAAAAGATTACATTGGTCATAGTGCTGCGATCGATCCGAAAGGGAATTACCTGATTAAACCACTACACATGACCGAAGGTGTCTACACCGTTTCACTTGACAAAGATTCCCTCGAAGAATACAGAAGCAAGTTTCCGCAAGGGCTTGACGCGGATGATTTCAAACTAACGAATTAGATTCAGGGTTCCTTTCTTTTCTTTTTCCGACATGCTTCCGTCCGCCTCTTTTATTTTATAGAACATTTTCCAGACGTAGGTTCCATCGGGAAGAGGAACTCCATCCTTTTCTCCGTTCCATTCGAAATCCGGATGTCGGGTCAGATAAATAAGTCCTCCCCATCGATCAAAGATCTGGAACTCAAAGTCATCGAGATTGGCCGCGGTTATTTTAAAAACGTCGTTTATTTGATCCNNTTGATCACTGTTTGGTGTAAAGCTGTTTGGAACAAAAATCTGTTCGGTGCAAAACTCTTTTACTTCGGTCATTCTGGACACTTCGCAATCGGGGCCATTTGTCACTTTAACCCAGTAATATCCCTCTTCGGTCACTACAATGCTGTTGGTGACCTGACCGTTGTTCCATACATACCTGTAAGTTTCGGGGCCGGCGACAATCGTAACTCCGAAAGGATCTTGTTTTGCACAATAATCAACCACGGAAGGCAGCGTCGGAACAGGGTACTCCTTAATAACGACATTGGTCGAATCTCTTCCGGGACAGGTTCCGTCATCAATTTCTACCCAGTAAAAACCGGAATCTTTTACAGTGATTTGCTGACTGACCGCGCCTGTTGACCATAAAAATGTGGCTCCCGGATTCAGT
>DNDT01000500.1 GCA_003487525.1 Flavobacteriales bacterium | reverse complement strand
GACGCGAAGGCAAAGATTTTGATCGAGTTGATTGATGGTTTTTAATAATACCAATGAGGAACAATATGGTGTTCGAAAACCAAAATTTGGAAATACTGGCACACAATTTTATCAAGGCAAAAAAAGATAAGGCTGGCTTTATATATTTCGAGCGTTTTACGAACGAGCAGTTTGAAACGCTTGCGAAAAATCCTTTGTATCAAATGATGGGCAAAAGTACAGCGGGAATCTTGCTTTCCTTCAAAACAAATGGCAATGAAATAAGTTTCCAGTGTAAAAAAGAGACGATTTTCAAAAACGTTATTCCTATTTTAAGATACGGGGGAGCAAAGATTATTGAAGCAGCTAAAACTTCAATGCGCCTGGAAAAAAAGCATGGCGGAAGATTGAAAATGAATGATGCGTTTGACATCTATATTAACGGAGAAAGAGTTGCATCTCCAAACCCCAGGAGTGGAAACATTAGTGTTTCCTTCCGAAACAATACCAAATCTGATGTTCTCGTTAAAATTTATTTCCCGCTATACACAAAAGTGGGTATCATGAACCTGACCAGCAATGGTTCCATAGAGACCATGTCACAACAAAATGAAAAGATTTATTGTCTTGGAGATTCCATCACACAAGGCTTTGGTTCCGGGAATCCATCATTGTGTTATGTGGCCAGGATTGCAGAAATGCTTAATCTTGATGCGCTCAACCAAGGTGTAGGAGGAATTCAGTATGACCCCGCTATCTTAAATGGCTTGGAAAAACTCTCCGATCCGAAATTTATAACAATTGCTTATGGAACAAATGATTGGGCTTACAATTCCGAAATAGAATCCATTCAAAAAAACATTTCAAATTTCTATAAAAAAATCAGTTCATTATTTCCTAAAACACCCATATTTGTGATCACACCGTTTTGGCGAAGTGACATGGAACTGGTAATGAAAAGTGGAAAATTCATGGACGTCGTTCAGTTGATCGAGAATGAGTCCAACAAATACTCAAACTTCACTTTAATAGATGGACTAAAAATATCTCCTCATGAAAAAACCTTTTATTCAGATGGAAAGTCACATCCAAACACAGAAGGTTTCGCTTATATAGCAGAGCGATTAGCTCCTATTTTAAGATCCGCCTTTAAAAATTAGCATCCTTTTCACAGATGTTTTCTTTATCGGCTAGTGAATCGTGGGCCACGAGCAACAGCATCTTGACCAGATTGAGGCTTTATTGAAGTGACAAACGACACGTGACTTATGGGCGGAAAATCTATAAGATGTTTTTATTGATATTCTTGGACATTATTGAGATCAAGCTATAGTTCAGCGAATTTGATTTTTTGACCGTGTTTGATAGTTATACGGAACTAGCCATCTAAACTTAGTGTTTAGATGGCTAGAAGTTGATTTTTGAGGAGAGGAGAAATGAAAAATCGAAACACACAAAAGTTGATTCTTGTGGGTTTCACCCTATTCTTATATGCTGCTGCACTTAGTGGATGCAATAGTAGTTCTAATGTCATTTCCACGCCAAAATCCACCCCCACGCCCTTCCCTGCAAACACAACCGAAAAAGATTTTACGCAAGAGGAGATAGAGCAATCCATTCAGGATTACAACAAAGCCATTGAGCTAAATCCGAACGATGCAACGGCCCTCAACAATCGAGGTCTTGCTTATGCCCTTTCCGGCGATTTTGAGCAAGCCATGCGGGATTATAACAAAGCTGTTGAGTTGAACCCAGATTTCGCAGAGGCTTATAACAATCGAGGTAATACCCATAACGATATTGGCAACTTGGAGCAAGCCATTCAAGATTTTAATAAGGCTATCCAATTGACTCCGGATTTTGCATTAGCTTACAGCAATCGAGGGCGTACCTATACCCAAATTGGCAACTTAGAACAAGCCATTCAGGACTATAACAAAGCCATTGAGTTGGACTCAAACTTGGCACTCGCCTATGCTGGTCGAGGATACGTTTATATAAATTTCAATGAATTGGATCAAGCTTTTCAGGATTGCAATAGAGCCATTGAGCTAGACCCATACATAGCGCTCGCCTATAGTTGTCGAGGGCTTACAAATGCAATTAAGGGTGATGTTGAAAAAGCCATTCAAGACTTCACCAAAGCCATCGAGTTACCCCCTCCAGGAGGAGATGTGGGAACATACATCAATCGAGGTCTTGCTTACGCCATTTCCGGCGATTATGAGAAAGCCATTCAGGACTACAACGAAGCTATTGAGTTAAACCCAAACGATGCTGAAACTCACCTTTTAAGAGGAGATGCCTACGCTGCATCTGGTTACCTAGAAGAAGCCATTCTAGACTTTGAACTATATCTTGAACTTGCTCCAAATGCTTCCAACCGAGAAGAAATATTAGATACAATTGAGGAAATCAAATCTGTACTTAATAAATAACTATTCGTGTGTTTTGCCTTAATCGAAAGAATTTGTAGCTTTAGAAGCCCAGCAATGCCTGCACCCTACAGGTAAGATTCGCACCAATAAAAGGAGTTAGTTCTGTGCTTATCAGTTTTCCGTCAAATCAAGTTTATCTTGTC
>DNDT01000387.1 GCA_003487525.1 Flavobacteriales bacterium | reverse complement strand
GGTCCAGGTTGATGCGAATTTTCCTGCTGTGTTTGTTGACAGAATTCGTCTTGTAGAGGTAATCCAAAATCTAGTAGAGAATGCTATCAAATTCACAAAGGGTCAATCTGATCCAAAGATTGAGATTGGCGTTCGTCATGATGTGGAGCAACCCGTGTTTTTTGTGCAAGATAATGGCATTGGAATTGAAGAAAAATATCAGGCTAAAATATTTGGTTTATTTGAAAAATTAGACCAAAAATCAGAAGGAACCGGGGTCGGTTTGGCACTTGTAAAACGAATCATAGAAATTCACAAGGGAAAAATATGGGTTGAATCAGTTCAGGGAAAAGGCACAACATTCTATTTCACGTTGGGCAATCCGCCAGTCAAAAAAACTGCTAATAATGGCGAAGAAAAATATAAAAAATCAGGATCATAGAAGTACATCGTGCTTCCGTCCACCTGTTTGGTGAAATGAAAATAAAGGATTTTTTTATGAAATGGTTACTTACACCACCCACATTTGGTGATGCCGAAAAAAGCCGAAGAGCTGAATTAATTCACATCACATCCATACTATTATTTTGTTTTTGTTTTTTGCTTTATGGTTTAAATTTATTGTTTGGACTAGATATCGAAAAATCAGTCAACTGGTTGTTGGCGATGATCGCCCTCCTGCAAATCTTTATACAATGGATAATTCGCAAAGGGTATGTTTATCAGGCCAGTATCATAGTCCTCACCATTAGCTGGGGAGCATTGACTGAAATTCTAAGGTCTGTTGGAGGCGTTCGAGATGTAGCGATCCTGGGGTATGTGCTAATCCTTCTAGCATCAGGATACCTACTCGGATGGCGGATCTCAGCATTATACACATTTGCAAGCATAGTCGCTATTTGGCTGATTGCCTGGCTTGAGGTAAGCGCTAAAATTATTCCTGCCTTTGGAAACCCTTATCGTATAGCCCTTGACCTGAATGTAATTTTTATTTTGATATTTCTTGTAGGATATTTTTTAGTCTCATCTCTTACCAAAACAATAAGAAGATCACAAGAAGCTCTGACTGATCGTCTGCGCGTAGAAGAAACCCTAGCCAGGGAACAAGAACGATTACAGCTTGCTTTACAGGCATCTAACATGGGCACATGGGATTGGGAAATCAACTCAGGAATTGTTATCTGGTCAGATGATGTTGCCAGTTTATTTGGTTTACAACCAGACCAGTTTGACGGTAAATATGAAACATATCTTTCATTTATTCATCCTGATGACCTTCCTGTCCTTCAAGAAGCAATAGCTGAAGCACTTTATGGAAATACACCAGAGTATCGTGTTGTACACCGGGTAATTTGGCCCGATGGAGAAACACATTGGTTGGAGGGGAGTGGAAAAGTGTATCCTGACTCTGAAGGAAAACCTATTCGCATGGCAGGAACCGTTGTAGATATAACAAAACGCTGGAATGCTGAATCCGAACGTGATCAATTGATCCAGGAACTTCAACAAAAGAATATCCACGCAGAAACTCTGCGTGAAACTTCTATGGTTGTTGCATCCACCCTGGACCAGACAGAAGCTGTGGACCGAATTCTTGTACAGCTAAAACGCGTGGTTCATTATGACAGCGCATCCGTTTGGCTGTACAAAGGCAAAATCGCGAATATGATAGGTTGGAACAACTTACCACAAGATGCGGTTGGACCAGGGTATTACACATTAAGCGAAAAAGAACCTGATCACCCCCTGACAATTGATAACAATCTTGATTTTATCCTTCATAAAAACATTCAAGAAAATTATCCTAAATTCAAACAACCTTCCTTGAGTTATATAAAAAGCTGGATGGCTATACCACTCCGGGTTGGCGGGAAAATGATTGGTTTTATTGCATTAGATGGGCACAAACCAGATATGTTCTCGAATAACGATGCCCAACTGGGATTAACTTTTGCAAATCAGGTCTCGATAGCCTTGCAGAACGCTCAACTAGTATCGGATCTAAAAAATGAACTGAATGAAAGAATACAGGCTGAAAGAGACTTGAAAAGCTCTGAAGAGAAATTTTCTAAAGTGTTCCATACTACCCAGGTTCTGCTTACCATAGAAAACGAAAAGAACCAAATCATTGATGTCAACAATGCATTTCTTGAAGTGTTCGGATTACAACGAGATCAAGTGCTTGGAAAAAGAATAAGTGACTTGAATATCGTGTATTCTGAAGATGACCTTGTTACCTTACACAAGGCATACAAAGCTCAAGGCTATTTGAATAATTTTGAAACCAGGTTTCAAAGTAAGGCAGGGAAAATTGGGTACGCATTATTGTCCAGTGACACTTTTAAAGTAGGGGGGAAAAACTATTTACTTACATCAGGTCTTGATATCACTGAAAAAAAGAAATCTGATCATGATCGCGAAAAATTGATTACTGAACTACAGGCAAAAAACTCTGAACTTGAAAGATTCACATACACAGTATCACACGATCTGAAATCCCCTCTCATCACAATAAGTGGTTTCCTGGGATACCTAGAAGAAGACGCAAAATCAGGGAACATCGAGCAGCTCAACAAAGATATTCAGCGAATTCAAAATGCAGTCAAAAAAATGCAAGACCTCCTAAATGAACTGCTTGAGCTTTCAAGAATTGGCAGGATTGTCAACGAACCAGAATTAATTAATATGAACGAATTAGTGGGTGATATTTTAAAACTTGTACAGGGTCCTCTGGAAAACAAACAGGTCTCGGTTCAAACTCACCCCAACCTGCCTGCCGTTTTCGGTGACCGTTCCCGTCTCGGGGAGGTATTTCAAAATTTGATTGAGAATGCAATTAAATATTTCGGCGACCAGCCTGAACCCCAAATCGAGATTGGATCAACACGTATAAATTCTGAATATTCCTTCTTTGTAAGAGATAATGGAATTGGGATTGCTCCACAATTTCATGAAAAAATATTTGGGCTTTTTGAGCAACTTGACCCAAATTTTGAGGGGACTGGAGTTGGTCTTGCACTTGTCAAGCGAATTGTAGAATTCCATGGAGGAAAGACCTGGGTTGAAAGCGAACTTGGCGAAGGGAGCACATTTGTTTTTACATTGCCAAAACAATTAGATGATATGTAAAAGAATTGAGACAAGGAAGTGGATGTACCAGCCTATTCATTGAAATGAATATTGTTCAATAGATATAATGATTGAAACAGCCCTGTAATCTTATGGAAGGATATTCGGTTTGATCAATAATTTTGGTCTGGATTTTGATAAAGTTGAAAGCAGGTCGATTCCGTCAAGGCCTGGTCTTGAAACTTGTATATAATCCAGTGGCACGGTTCAACGGCGAAAAGATGTGGAAATAACTTGTCACTCATTGAGCGGGAGCACTAATGGCAACCCTTAAAAATAAAGCGTCCCATTCTAATACGATAGGTATTTTATTAAGTTCAACAGATGATAAGTTTGAAAATTCATTGCTACGAGGCTTAGCAAACTCAATTACGTCTACTGGTCGCAATTTAATTTGTTTTACCAGTGGAGCTATCCGTTCTTACCATGGATTTGAGTCTCAAAGAAACCTTCTGTATGACCTTGTGAACAAAGAAGTTATTGACGGCCTTGTAATCAGTGGGACACTTGGGCACAATATTTCACATCAGGAGTTTCTAAACTTCTGTAAACAATACCTTCCGCTTAAACTTGTTACAGTTGCTATTCAACTGGAAGGCATCCCCGCTGTTCTCAATGGTAGCCAAGAGGGAATTACAAATGCGGTTTCTCACCTGATCGTTGAGCATAATCTCCAAGAAATCGCTTTTTTACGGGGACCTGCCGGTCACCAGGAAGCCGACGAGCGTTATCAGGCTTACATTGATACTTTACATGTTCACAACATCCCGTATAAGCCGGAGCTGGTCTTTCAGGGAGACTACACATACAATTCCGGACGTCTTGCTGTTCAAAATTTGCATACAAAGAAAGTTCAAGCGATCGTTTCTGCTAACGATTCAATGATTCTGGGTGCAATGAAGACCTTGTCAGAGTATGGGTTGCAAATTCCTGAAAAAATTTCTGTAACAGGGTTTGATGATGCAGAAGAAGCCCGACAAAGTAATCCCCCGCTAACCACTCTCCACCAATCTGTCTATGAAATGGGGTTGCAGGCTGGAAAAACACTGCTCGAAATTCTTGATAATGAATTGAGCCAAACTCCGGTCATCATTCCTCCGAGATTGATTATCCGAAATTCATGCGGTTGTTCAGATCCTAAGCTTGAAAGGGCTGGTAAAGTGACCATTGCCACTTCAGCAACCACACCCCCCCCGATCTTGTAGATATCAAAAAAATTATGCAAACCAAGCTACATGCCCTCTCGGAAAAACACGCTGCAATTTGGACAAAAAAGCTTTTGCATAATTTTATGAAAAACTTGGAGGGGGAACATTCTCGATCATATTTGCAAACCCTGGAAGAGAGTCTCGAGCAAAACCTAACCCTTGGAGAAGAAGGCGACCAATGGCAAGATTTGATTTCAGTAATGAGAAGCGAGCTACTTCCTTTTTTTGAAAGCAAAAGTATGATCATGAAAGCCGAATCGCTATGGCACCAATCCCGTGTTCTTATCGATACCCACGCCCTAAAATTAGAAGAAAAGCAGAGACTCCGTATCGAGCACAGAAATGTTGCCTTGTTAGAAATGAGTGAAGCCCTAATGTCATCTTCGTCCAGAA
>DNDT01000372.1 GCA_003487525.1 Flavobacteriales bacterium | reverse complement strand
CCCAAAACAACCATTCAGAAAAAAAATGCGAATTATTGTGGTCAATGTTCATACCTTAGTAGGTAACACGTGATTCCTAACCTTATGAAAACACACTTAACCGCAGTTTTATTATGCCTTTTTTTAATGGCACAACTCCATGCACAGACCAACGTCAGCGGAAGCATCGTTTCAAATGCCACCTGGACCAAAGCGAACAGCCCGTACATTGTTACGGGAAACATAGCTGTTTTTGCCGGTGTAAGTCTGACCATCGAGCCCGGTGTCGAAGTGCGATTCAACAGTTCGACCCAGATAGAGTTCCGAGACAACGCCAGCCTGTATGCCAACGGCACCATCACCGACAGCATTACGTTTACCTCAAACCAGTCGAATCCGCAGATGAATGACTGGTTGGGACTTGATTTGCAGTTGATTGATGTGTTTGAATTCTCTTATGCCAGGCTGGAATACGCAGAGACCGGTATTGAAGGTCAGGGCCTTTCATACCCGACCAGCAACATTAAAATAGAACACTCAAGATTTTACCGGAACAAGGTCGCTCTTGATATCGTTTATCATCGCTTTATTTCAGTCTGTTCGTTTATCGAAAACAGAGTAGGAATAACCGAGGTTGGCGAAGGATCTGTGATTTCAGACTGTTCGTTTATCCAAAACTACGAAGGAATTCAAGGTAGCGGTGCTTCAAACCCAAGCACCGTCCGGTCCTCGGATTTTTGCGGCAATCACATCGGAATGTCGGGAGTTGATTCAGTGATAGTTTGCACCATTGTCAATAACGATACCGGAATAGCCG
Organism: Flavobacteriales bacterium; assembly: GCA_003487525.1. Lineage (GTDB taxonomy): Bacteria > Bacteroidota > Bacteroidia > Flavobacteriales_E > Vicingaceae > UBA11591. The sequence goes on along the minus strand of DNDT01000372.1, from coordinate 1,856 downwards.
GACAAAGAAACGCGTATTGGCTCGACAACGTAATTGCATTCAATCACCTGGGATTCGAGGCTGGACTAAAGAACGGGGATGTTCTTCAAGGCAGCTTCGTATTTAAAAACAACGTCGGAGGTGCCTTTACCTTTGTCAGTGGTGGATATCAGTTTACGGACTTTACCATCTGTGAAAATACCCTGTATGATGCAATCGCTGTAAATTCATTTAAGTTTAACTTGAGCGGTATTTGCTGGTGTTCGACCGACTCCTCCGTTATTGCGAACAAAATATACGACGGTTATGACAATGTAAGCCTGGGCCTTATAAATTTTATGCCTTTTACAAGTTGCAACAGTTCGGCGCTTCCTTCGGATCCGGATACCAATTGCAACGATATTGGAACAGATATTGAGCATATCGGTATTCAGGAAACAAGTAATTTAATATACCCCAATCCGGCTAGTAATCAGGTGACCCTGGTATTTGAACAAAAAGGTAAAGGTCTGGTACAAATCTTCCGGAATGATGGAGTGCTGGTCTACAGAATTCAGGTCAATGATTCGATGAGACAACTAAAAATAGATGTCAGCGGGATTCCTGATGGGCTGTACATTCTCAAAGTTGTCCAGAATGATGGTGGGACTTCAATGAATAAGTTGATAGTCAGCCATTAGTACGTATATTTTTTTTGGTTAAATATGTGTTTGGCTATTAAGCCAGATATGTGATTATCATTTGGATAGATGAGAAAAAATGTCAAATCGGTAGATGAGTATATTAGCACTTTTCCGACTGAAGTGAGTGACAGACTTAATTCGATCCGAAAAATCATTCTGGAAAATGCTCCCGGTGCAATTGAACAGATATCATATGGAATGCCCGCATATAAAACCTTTAAAAAACCACTGGTATATTTTTGCGGGTACGACAGACACATAGGTTTTTACGCAACACCAAACGGACATAGGGAATTTGCAGACGAACTAAAAGTGTACAAACAGGGAAAAGGTTCTGTTCAGTTTCCTCACGATAAACCTATTCCAGCAGATTTGATTGCAAGGATGGTACGATTCAGGGTTAAGGAAAATGAAGTGAAATTTAAATCGAGAAAATAATGAGCAGAATTACCGTTGAAACAACCGTGATGGCGGAATTGCACAAGGTCTGGGAATGCTGGACCGTACCGAACCACATTGTGAACTGGAACTTCGCCAGTAAAGACTGGCATTGTCCCTGGGCAAAAAACGACCTTCGAGAGGGCGGTAAGTTTTCATCCAGAATGGAATCGGTCGACGGAAAAATGGGATTTGATTTTGAAGGAATTTACGACGAAGTCCATGAAGGTAGAAAAATAGCTTATTCCCTTGCTGACGGAAGAAGAGTGGAAATATTATTTGAAAAGAATGGAGACTCAACATTGGTGACAGAAACCTTTGACCCCGAAAATGAAAATCCTCTGGAAATGCAGAGGGCAGGCTGGCAGGCCATTCTTGATCATTTCAAGAAATACACAGAAAAACTAACCAACAAAACCTATCAGGATGAAAACAATGACCTGTAAACAATTGGGAGGCGCCTGTAACCTGGAATTCCATGCAAATACTTTTGAAGAAATGGCTGAGCAAAGCAAAAAACACGGCATGGAAATGTTTCAGAAAGGAGATCAAGCCCACCTCGATGCCATGAAGAACATGCAGGTTCTGATGAACAACCCTGATGCCATGAATAACTGGTTTGATCAGAAGCGAAGGGAATTTAATGCGCTTCCCTGATTTTTTTAGGTTGAGGCCTGAATATTACTTCTCCTAATACCCCAAGAAAATCAGGAAATTTCAGTTCTAGATTCAGGAATCTGGAATCTGGAATTAGCT
>DNDT01000384.1 GCA_003487525.1 Flavobacteriales bacterium | reverse complement strand
AGATAAAAACACACCCCTGCCCGACATGATGCATATGATCACGCTAAAACAGGCAGGTCATTTCCCCATGATCGAACAACGATTTCCTTTTGAGCGATTACTGATGGATTTCCTTGGTCTCACATCAGGTGCGAGTCCCAAAGGATTACAAGTGAAAAAGGGATAAAAAGCGACTCGGGATCAAGTCGCTTTTTGGTTGCTACAGCCAGAAAACAATGTTTTTTTGCTGCTGGAAAATATCGTCAGTATTCCAGCAGATCGTGAATGTTGCCCGAAATAAGGTCCGGCTTATGCATGGATGTTGAAACGGGTTCGTGGTTTTCAGTGTCTCCCAGCGGTCGGGCAGGAAGCATTTCGATTCAGGATAGATCGCAGGGTCATGATGAGTGGCTAATGGATTAATGACGATATTGCTTCCTTTGGCCCTCGATTTGATGCTTAAGTCGCCCATCTAACTGTTAGGGCGCTTGTACTTGTCAAACTTCTCCAAATTACCTTGTAGTTCTTTCTGTAGGAATTGTGACAGTGATGATCTCGAATCATATAGATCGTTCATCTCCTCGGGATCATCTTCAAGGTTGTAAAGTTCATAAACGTTCCGATAATCAGGGTAATCACCATACCAGATCAATTTATAGTCACCCTTTATCATTGCCACGGTGGCTTTGGTTAGAGGTGCATAAACAGGATTTGTCTTTGCCACCATGGAAAAAATAGGGCGGTCTTCGTTTTCCTGTCCGCCGAAGCCAGGTAATACCAGCCCTTCGCATCCATTGATTGATTGATCGGAAATTTTGAGTAAGGTTGGCAGCAAGTCGATACAACTGGTTGGAACATGAAAATCTTTGCGTTCCTTCTGGCTGGGGGATGAGATGAGCAATGGGACTTTAATCAACGGTTCATACAAGAGTTCGGTAGTATGCCCATGCAGACCTCGTTCAAATGCTTGACCGTGATCAGAAGTCAAAACGATGTAGCTGTTTTCAAGGTAGCCTGTGCTATCCAAAAAATCCAGCAATCGTCCGAACTCTGCGTCGACATTTGCAATATATTCGTCATATTGACGACGTAAAATGATTAATGCTTCATCTGGGAAGCCATTTGGAACTAATGGGTGAGGTTTCTTGGAGGTTGGTTTCCAATCGTCATCGAATATGCCCACAAAATCCCGGTGAGGATGGTATGGTTCATGTGGGGAATAGAGATGAAAGTAAGCAAACGCTGGTTTTGCAATTTGTGTAATTTGCGCCATGATCCCATCAAAAACCTGTTCAAGCAGGAAGGCGATATTATATTTTGGTAGATTTGGTATGCCACGTGGATATTGATCCGCAAACATATCCCAGGTTTTTTTGTATTTGAGCGCAAAATCAAAATCCTCGAGAAATGAAAATATCAAAGAACCTGGCTTGTCAAAATTTTGCAGGAGAAAATCGTCGAACTCTCGAAAAATTTCCAACGAAATATGTGAATTAAGATGGTTTGCATAAGTCACGCTGGATATTAAGCTGAAATCAGTGGGATTAAGATGCTGGTCAATACTTTTCTCGAACTGTTCCAAAAGAATATCGGCCCATAAATTCTGGGAGAAACCTACCCGATTGTAGGAATCACCAATAAGATGAAAAAGATTCATGTTGAGTAGTTCTTTGGAAACCAATCCAGCATGTCCAAGGGCGCGATGCGTCCAGGGAAGATTGCCTGTTAGTAAAGAAGCTGTCCCGGTGGTTGTAAAATTGCTGGATGCATAATGACGATGATACACATTGGCGCGTTCTGCAAACCTGGTCAGATTCGGTGTTGTTTCACGAGAATAACCATAAAGGGAGATGTGTTGGGCTGAAAATGTATCAAACAGGAAAACGAATATATTTGCTCGCTCATTCCCAACCTGGTCTGCCCGGTCAATTAAACGCATGCCATCAGGCTTGACGAAAAAGAACAGGGGCAATGTCGATAGGAATTTTAGGAAGTCACGTCGAGTAATCTGTTTGTTCATCGTATTCACCCCGCAGCACTTAAGAGAAGATGTATCAGAACAATTCCTCCAGCAATGAGGCTCGCTGGAATCATAATATACAAAAATATAATCAATCGATCGCTTATTGTCGTTACGATCTGCTCAATGACAGGAAACCTTCCCACAATAAATATAAAGGCAGGAACTGAGATTATCACATATAATTCCCAGGCGGCTATATAGGGAGACACATATGCAGGCATGCTGGACATAACATCGAAATAGCCGATCCAGAAAAGAAGGGAAAGTACTAATGCACTGCCGCGCGCGGTAAATTTCTGACGTAGGAAACTCACGGGCAAGATCAGGCATAACGCCAAAATAAAGAAAACGACAACCGTACTCTCAAGAAAATTAACAAACAAGGCATATGCCAATAAATATAGTATTTCGTTAACTGTAAGAAAATAGAGCCAGCTTGGCAGTTTCCAGAAAAAATGTAAAAGCGTCCATCCATATACCAGGGATACTATCACGGCATATACAGGAATAATCTCTTGAAATTGCGGTATGCGACTTGTCCACCAGCTTTTAAAATTCATAAAGATTACTTAAACTTCCTTGTCAATGTACTGGTTGAATATCGCGGAAGGGATTTGTGTGCTGAAAAGATCTTCTTAAATAATTATACTTATTCTGTTGCGTTAAAAAGGGAATTGAGAAGGAGATATACACAATGGAATAAAGAACCCTGGTTATTGGACAATTGATTACATGTGGAGACCAAATTANNGTTGAACTTTAAACTTGGGCCAATTATTGCTTTGGTTATTTATGAATTTCGAATGGATTATCCCTAAATTGATAAAAACAAGCCACCTCTGATCAGAGATGGCTTGTTTTTATATAAATCGATTCAGGCTCGTTTCTAAATCTTTTCTACACTGCCGGAGCCTTTTCAGCCTCGCGTTCGTTTTCCCGTTCGAGGATCAGATCTCCGTCAGGGTCGAGCGTGACCAGGATCGAATCTCCATTTTG
>DNDT01000367.1 GCA_003487525.1 Flavobacteriales bacterium | reverse complement strand
CGCAAAGTCCAAGTACCGGGAGGCGTTGGGCGTGAAGCCAGAAGAGATTTACCCAAAAAATCAACTTGCCGAAATTGAAAACAGAATAAACAGCGATCAGGAAAGTCAGGCTGCAGCCGAAAAAAAATACAATGATTTAATAAGTCAGGCCGACAATTCATTCAAAGGTGAAAAATACCAGGATGCCTTGGGTAAATACAGTCAAGCATTGACGATAAAAAAGAACGAGTCGTACCCTCAAAACAGAATTGACGAAATCAATGCAATACTCCGGGAAAAAGAACAGTCGATGGCTCAGAAAAATGAAGCACAGCAAAAACGGGCCGAATATGACAAATTAATAAGCAGAGGGGATAAGGCATTTATGTCAAAGGGATATGAAAACGCAAAAAAAGATTACAATTCTGCTCTTGAAATATTGCCCGGTGAGTCGTATCCAAAAAATAAAATAAATGAAATCGACAAATTGTTACGGGATCAGGAACTGGCGGCAGTGCCTGTTGCGGCACCGGTTCGAAGTGCCTCCGGGAAATCGGATGCTGAAATTGCAGCCATGATGTTGAAATGGCAGAAAGAAAGGGATCAGGCTAAAGTCGATCGTTTGAATCAAACTCAAAAAGATCTTAAGGAAGCTTCGGATGATCGGGTTTCTTCATCGGAAGAACGCAGGATGGAATCGAGCAACGAATTGACAGACCTTGAACTGGCACTACGCGAATCGAACAAAAAAGGTCAGGGCAGGAACCTGGAGGAAGCCGCGTTGCTGGAAGAATTCAGGGATGATCAGAAGGATTATATCGAAGATAAAACCAGGGATTCGGAGAAAAAACGAGGTGAATTATACGCTGAGATTGAAGAAACAGAAATGGGCCAGAAAGAGCTAAAAGAAGAAGGGAATCAGCTTTATCTGGTAAATACAGAAAAAAAGACAACGGAAAAAATAGAACTGCAGAACCAAAATCAGAGGTTGGCAAAAGAAGAGGATCAGCGAAGAAGAGAATCGCATGGTGAGATTGTGGATATCGAAGAAGGGATAAGAAAGGACATGGAAAACAGCATGGATCGTTACATGCACGATGTAGAGCGCATTGAAAAAGATAATGCGGAGGTGGCAGAAACCAATCGGTATTGGACAAAAACATCACAAGACAACAGAGGCAAGGCTTATGATGAAATAGTGGATCTGGAAGCCGATATAAAAGACTTTAAGGAAAACAACAAGGAAAGTTATATGAACAATACGCAGACGTATTGGAAAACAGTTGAAGAATTAAATCAGTACGCGAGCAAAAAGGAAGGTGAATCATTGAAGAACCGAAACAAAGCGTACAATGAAATCACTGATTACTCCCAGGAAGTTGCTCAGGTTACTCAGGAGAAAAACAACGCATACCTTGAGAATAGCCGAAAAATATTGGCTGATAACCAAGCCATCAGTGATTACGATTCTCAGTTGTCGGCAAATGCAGAAGAAAGAAGATCTCAGTTTGACCGAAATTTCTATACCGGTGAAAAAAAGCCCAGGTATCCCGAGAAAGCCAGGCAGTTCCCTCAGGGCGTGACAGAAGAAAGTTACGAGGAGGATGATGCGTATGTGGTGAAACGAACAGTGGTAGTGGGCGAAGACATCAATGAATACCAGAAGATATTCTATAAGTGGGGAGGTGTTTATTACAAAAAGAATGGACAGACCACGACCGAAGTAATTTGGAACAATGAAACAAAATGACAAGGATTTTCATTTTGTTGTCATGCCTGATCTTTGCCCTGCCAGGTTGCAAGTCGCCTGAAGAAAACCACATCGACAACGATACGGCTTTTGAAGAAATCACCCTGTTAAACGCGAGTGCTTTTTCAATTCAGAAAAGGGCTAATTCGTATTTAATCAAAACCTTTCATCCCGAGCATCCGGAACAGATTATTCAGGAAATTCGTATCGGTGAGCACTGCAAAAATTCGACCGAAAATCTTTGTTTCAACCAACCAATCAGTCGTGTTGCGGTATTATCTACCACGTATCTCGGGTATATCAGTTCGTTGGATATGACTACTGCAATACGGTGTGTAACCAACGCTGATCTAATATATTCGCCCGAAATCCAAGAACGCGTAGCCGATGGTTTGATTATCAATCTCGGAAATGAAAAAGCACTGAATATGGAGCGCTTGATTGTGTCGGATGTCGACCTGGTTTTTTACTACGATTTTGGACCCGGTACGGCGGCCATGATTGACAGGCTCGAAAAAATGGGCATACGCGTTGTGAAGGTGTACGAATACCTGGAGAAAGATCCACTTGGCAAGGCAGAATGGATAAAATTCTTTGGTGCACTTTTCAACAAGACAGAAGAAGCTGACAGTATTTTTAATGAAATCAGTGATGAATACCTGAAACTGAAAAAAAGAGCCGGACAGGATGCATTGAAGAAGACAGTATTTACCGGACTGCCTTTTAAAGGAGAATGGCATCAACCAGGTGGAGCATCTTTTCAGGCTGCTTATTTCAGCGATGCCGGGGCAGATTATCTATGGAAGGAAGACTCATCCGTTTCCGGAATTCTGATGGACAGGGAAGTTATATTTGAAAAGGCCCTTGGTGCAGATGTATGGTTGCATCCAAACAACGAAACAACACTTGAGGGCATTATTGATTTAGACGTTCGGTTTGAACAGTTCAAGAGCTTTCAAAATGGACAGGTATATAACAATAACAAGCGTCTGAATGAAAATATGGGTAATGATTACTGGGAGTCTGGCCTGCTAAACCCGCAACTGGTTTTAAAGGATCTTATTGCCATATTTCAACCCGGTATTTTCCCCGATCATGAACTGTATTACTATCAAAAACTGGAATAGCAAGTGAGACACTCGATGGTTTATCTTGCTCTTTTTCTATCCGCATGTGTCATGTTCGCCTTGGAGATATCCTTCGGTAGTGTTCGCATCCCTTTTGACAACATCATTGACATACTATCAGGTGTCGAAACAGAGGAGAATGCATGGAAAGTGATCATTCTTCAGTCAAGGCTTCCCAGGGCTTTGGCGGCATTAATTGCCGGAGCGTGCCTTTCCATATCCGGGCTGCTGATGCAGACCTTGTTCAGAAACCCCCTGGCGGGACCTCATATTCTTGGCGTCAGCGCAGGTTCGAGTCTTGGGGTGGCAATTACCGTTCTCGGACTGAGTCTGTTTGGGTTCTCAAATATTGCTACCAATAATGAATCAATAATAGTGACGGCATCCTTTATAGGTGGTCTGGCAGTTTTATTCATCCTTTTTTTTATTTCCCTTCGAATCAAGGACATACTCACCGTATTGATTGTCGGCATTCTGTTAAGTGCCATTTCCATGGCCATTGTGGGCATTCTTCAATACCTGAGTCCCGATCAACAGGTAAAAGCTTTTTTAATCTGGACATTGGGCAGCTTTGACGGAGTAGATATGAACGAATTGCGGGTTATGCTTCTATTGGGTTTTACCCTTATTGCCTCAGGTATCTTTTTATTGAAGCCATTGAATTTATTGCTTTTGGGAGAGGAGTACGCCAGGAGCATGGGATTGAATTTGAAAAGAAATCGGTTGATTGTATTGATGACTGCAGGCGGCCTGACGGCAATTGTTACGGCATTTTGCGGACCAATCGGATTTGTGGGAGTAGTCGTTCCCCATTTTAGCCGGATGATTTTTAAAACCTTTGATCACCGGCACTTGTGGCTGAGCAGTGTGCTTATCGGAATGAATGTCATGTTGTTTGCCGATTTGATATCCCACTTGCCCGGAAACGCACAAATTTTACCGGTAAACTCAATTACTGCATTGATTGGTATTCCATTCATTTTCTGGATGTTGTTGAAGAAAAAGATTGTAAATCAGGTATAATGGGAATTAGTCAGATACGATTTCAAGCATGTCAAATGGGCTATGGGCGCACTCCGGTTGTTTTGATAGATAATCTGAGCCTTGAAACGGGACTGATTTACTGCGTGTTCGGAAGGAATGGAAGTGGAAAAACGACGATACTCAAATCTATATCGGGATTAATTCCCCCTGTTGACGGAAAGGTATTCATTGAAGAAATCGAGGTTCAGAAGATGGACCAAAA
>DNDT01000353.1 GCA_003487525.1 Flavobacteriales bacterium | reverse complement strand
GTAAAATATCTCATCCTTCTTCTGTTCACGCTTCTTCTGGTCCGAGAAAGTTTCGGACAAAAAAAAGAAGAAACTACGCGAATTCTGTTTGTGTTCGACGGATCTCAGAGCATGTATGGCAGATGGGGAAATGAGTCAAAACTTGACATAGCTGCACGCCTGTTGAATCAGCTGGTTGACAGTCTCAAAGACTACAGTAACTTGCAATTGGCTCTAAGAGCGTATGGACATCAGGATCCTGTTGTGCAGGGGAGCAGAAATTGTCAGGATACCAAACTGGAGGTTCCGTTTGGTACAGACAATCACGAGTTAATAAAGGAAAAATTAAATTCCATCAGACCAAAAGGTACAACCTTGATTGCCTACAGTCTCCAAAAAAGTGCCAATGATTTTACACCATGCGACAACTGTAAAAACATCATCATTCTAATTACCGATGGTATCGAAGAGTGCGACGGCGATCCTTGCCTGGTTTCAATGAATCTTCAAAAGCAAAAGGTAATTCTGAAACCATTCGTAATAGGAATGGGACTGGACAAATCCGTGATTGAGCAGTTCAATTGTGTGGGAAATTTCTACGATGTAACCAGTAAGGAAGAATTCAGAAACGTTCTGGGTGTGGTCATATCACAGGCCATGAATACCACTTCGGTTCAGGTCAACCTGTTGGACAAAACAGGCAATCCGACCGAAACCGACGTGGGAATGACATTTTTTGATCAACATACCGGTGAGGTCAAATACCACTTCATCCATGCCATCAATCACCGGGGTGTTCCGGATACCTTGCCAATTGATCCGTTGGGTCAATACCGTTTAAAGATTCATACGGTTCCCCCGGTCGAAAAAGACAGTATCGTTCTTCAGGCCGGCATACACAACATCATAGCTGTTGATGCACCTCAGGGAAGTCTGATCTTGAAAACCATTGGAAACAATGAATACAAGGATCTTAAGGCAATTGTCCGAAAGGATAATTCGATGAATACATTGGCGGTTCAGGATTTCGATCAAAATGAAAAGTACATTGTCGGACGATATGACATCGAAGTGCTGACCCTACCCAGAATGATTATAGAGGATGTCGAAATTCTTCAAAGTCATGAAACCAAGGTTGAAATACCGGGTTCGGGAATATTAACGGTTTCATTTCAGGCAACAGGCATTGCGGAATTGTATGTCCTGAAAGGCAAGAATAAGGAACTGATTTATCGCTTTAATCAAAGCACCACCCGTCAAAACCTTATTCTCCAGCCAGGGACATATGAAATAGCTTATCGCTCAATGAATTCCAAATCATCCATCTACACGAAAACAAGTGTATTTGAAATTGTAACGGGTCAGTCGGCTCAGGTAAAATTTTAAATTAGGTATGCGCAAATTTGAAGTGACAGAACAGAAAGACACACGCTCCGGATTCGGAGTTGGATTACTGGAAATTGGCAAACGAAATGAAAATGTTGTCGCACTTTGTGCAGATCTAACGGGATCCCTCAAAATGGATGCTTTTGCCTCCCAATTCCCAAATCGATTTTTTCAATGTGGAGTAGCTGAAGCCAACATGATTGGAGTAGCTGCGGGGATGACAATCGGCGGTAAGATTCCTTACACCGGTACCTTTGCGAACTTCTCAACGGGCAGAGTATACGACCAGATACGGCAGTCTGTGGCCTATTCGGACAAGAACGTAAAGATCTGTGCTTCACATGCCGGTCTTACCCTTGGGGAAGACGGCGCAACACACCAGATTCTTGAAGACATCGGATTAATGAAAATGCTTCCGAACATGACCGTCATCAATACATGCGATTTCAATCAGACCAAGGCAGCTACCATTGCCATTGAGAAGCACCACGGACCGGTTTACCTTAGATTCGGAAGACCGAAGGTGCCGGTATTTATCCCTGAAAATCAGGTATTTGAAATTGGAAAAGCCTTGCTTCTGAATGAGGGAAGTGACGTTACCATTGTTGCGACCGGGCACCTAGTGTGGGAAGCGATTAAAGCCTGCGAAATTTTAGAAAACAGAGGTGTTTCTGCAGAAATACTGAATATTCACACCATTAAACCTCTTGACAAGAAAGCCATACTTGATTCCGTCGGAAAAACAGGGTGTATTGTAACGGCAGAGGAACATCAGTTTAATGGAGGACTGGGGGAAAGTGTCGCCAGGGTTTTGTCAATGCACAATCCCACCCCAATTGAAATGGTTGCTGTACAGGATAGTTTTGGCGAAAGCGGCACCCCCGATCAGCTTATGGAAAAATACGGCCTAAAGGATGTAAATATCGTAGAAGCTGTAGAGCGAGTGATCGCTCGGAAATAACAGGACGCATAGTTCATGTCGTTGGAAAAGGAGCATTTGTTTTATGACAGGTTGGCTCAGACAACCGATTCTCCCTATGGCCTGCATCTGGAGAAAGCTGAAGGTTCTCATGTGTGGGATGTAACCGGTAAAAAATACCTCGATTTTGTCGCCGGAATAGCTGTAGCCAATGTGGGACACAGACATCCAAAATTAGTTCGGGCCATTGAAGATCAATTGAACAAATACCTTCATACGATGGTATATGGAGAATACATTCAGGATGTTCAGGTCAGCCTTGCCGATAAACTGACTCAGATATTACCTCCCCATCTCAATTGTACATATCTCGTAAATTCCGGAACGGAAGCAAATGAGGCGGCACTAAAACTGGCCAAAAGACACACAGGAAGGACCCGATTACTCTCTTTCAGAAAATCATATCACGGAAGTACGCACGGCTCATTGAGTGTATCGGGAAATGAAGAGAAAAAATACGCATTTCGTCCGCTCCTACCGGAAGTACAGTTTATGGAATTCAATAAAATTAAAGACCTCAATCTTATTGACACTTCGGTTGCCGCTGTAATAATTGAAGTCATTCAGGGAGACGCCGGCGTAAGAATAGCCGATCAATCATTTATGACCGAGTTGAGGAAAAAATGCGATGAGAGCGGTGCGCTCCTGATTATGGACGAGATTCAAAGCGGAATGGGAAGAACAGGCAAGATGTTCTCGTTTGAACATTACGGTATTTTTCCGGATATCCTGACCCTGGCCAAAGGATTCGGAGGTGGACTTCCCATCGGGGCGATGATTGCAAATAAATCAGTTATGGGTGATTTTACCCATAAACCACCCCTAGGTCACATCACGACATTTGGAGGGAATCCTCTGAGCTGCGCGGCTGCCGGAGCTGTAATTGACATACTGCATTCAGAAAAGCTATGCGATAAAGCAATTGAAAAAGGAGAATTATTCAAGTCCTTATTAAGTCATCCAAAAATTAAAGCGATCAGACAGATTGGCCTGATGATAGCCGTGGATCTCGAAAATGAAAGTGAATTGTGCAGATTAATCGACTACTGCAAAGAAAACGGAGTAATCATCTATCGCTTTCTTTCTCATCCATATAGTTTCAGGATATCACCCCCATTGAACATAGACGACGAAGACATCAGGTCAGGCGTGAAGATAATTCTGGAAGGGCTCGAACAATGTTGATCAGTACTGCCCCGAGGATAGCATAACCAAGGTACACGCCCTGATTGCTTTAATACCCTTCGATTCCAGAAGACGTTCAAATTCAGAATTCTCCGTTCCGGGATTAAAGATAACTCTGCGGGGTTTCAGCGATACAATATATTCGTAGCAGTCAGGCTGTCTTCTGGGATTTATATACAGTGTCACTGTATCTATATCCTGATAATCCGGACGCCCTTTAACAATTGTTACATCATTAACAAAGCCTTCTCTTAATCCAATTGCCTTTACATCATGACCATGGGCCCTAAGTCTGTCGATGGCCATGTTTGAGTACCTGTGTACTTTAAGGCTTGCACCTACTACGAGATTGCTATTTTTCACTGAATGACCTCTATTACCAGGAATTTGGATGCTTCCCAAAATAATTCAGGATTATCAATTACCAGGCTTTCAACCTTGTCTTCTCCTTCGAAATGGTAACTTTTTTCACTATGGGTACTCAAAATTTTCGCTTCTTTGACATACAGCTCAATCTGCGTCGGACTTTCGGCATCTGCCTGGGTA
>DNDT01000430.1 GCA_003487525.1 Flavobacteriales bacterium | reverse complement strand
CGGACATGATCAGAGGTCAGGAAGTTACCAAAGCCTTGTTTATGCTTCAGCATTCGCCAAAAGAAGCTTCTGGAAGATTGGAGAAGTTACTGAAATCGGCAATTGCAAACTGGGAAGCAAAAAATGAAGGTAAAAAACCGGAAGAAAATAATCTTATCGTGAGCAGCATCATGGTGGATAGCGGAAGAATGCTGAAGCGACTGCGACCTGCTCCTCAAGGAAGGGGTCACCGCATCAGAAAGCGTTCGAACCATGTAACAATTGTTGTTGACAGCTTAGAAAATACAGTATCGTAATGGGACAAAAAGTAAATCCAATATCAAATCGTCTGGGCATCATTAAAGGTTGGGATTCTAACTGGTACGGTGGAAGGAAATATGCATCCAAATTAGTGGAGGATGATAAAATACGAAAGTATGTTAATGCCCGACTGCCTAAGGGAAACATCTCAAGGATTATTATTGAGCGCACGCTTAAGCTTGTTACGGTAACCATCAATACTTCGCGTCCCGGTATTATCATCGGTAAAGGTGGACAGGAAGTCGATAAGCTGAAAGAAGAGCTTAAAAAGATTACAGGCAAGGATGTTCAGATCAACATCTTTGAAATAAAGCGCCCCGAACTTGATGCAAAACTTGTTGCCGACAGCGTGGCAAGACAAATTGAGGGAAGGATTTCTTTTAGAAGAGCGACTAAAATGTCGGTTTCATCTTCAATGAGAATGGGCGCCGAAGGAATTAAAATTACTGTTTCCGGTCGATTGGGCGGAGCCGAAATGGCGAGAACCGAATCGTACAAGGACGGAAGAATTCCACTTCACACGTTTAGGGCTGACATCGATTACGCTTTGTCCGAAGCTCATACTAAACTTGGAAGAATTGGAGTAAAAGTCTGGATTTGCAGAGGTGAGGTATTTGGTAAAAGAGATCTTTCTCCGAACATTGGTTTGGGAAGAGCTAAAACACAAAATGCACCGGCACCTGCCAACAGACCAAACAGAAAAAAATAAAGAACTGCTAAAGACGCAAAAAAATGTTGCAACCTAAAAGAACGAAGCACAGGAAGATGCAAAAAGGCAAAATGAAGGGCAATGCTCAGCGCGGCGCTCAGATGGCCTTTGGATCATTCGGCATAAAAGCCTTGGAAGAAGTCTGGTTGACTTCAAGGCAGATCGAAGCTGCTCGTATTGCCGTAACGAGGTATATGAAGAGGGAAGGCCAGCTTTGGATTCGTGTATTTCCTGACAAGCCTGTGACCAAAAAACCTGCAGNNAGGATATTTCCGGATAAGCCGATTACAAAAAAACCTGCAGAGGTTAGAATGGGTAAGGGAAAAGGAGCTCCGGAATATTTTGTGGCCGTGGTAAGACCGGGTAGAATTTTGTTCGAAGCGGAAGGTGTATCATACGAAGTTGCGAAAGAAGCACTTCGACTGGCTGCCCAGAAATTGCCGATTAAGACAAAATTTGTCACACGTCACGATTTTCAAGTTTAAGAAAGAAGCAAGATGAAGCAAATAGATATAAAAGACTTGTCTACGGATGATTTGAATGAGAAGCTCCTCGAGCAAAAAGAGTTGCTTGTCAAGCTTAAGATGAATCACGTGGTTTCACCACTTGAAAATCCGAAGCAGCTTGGAGGAATTAAAAAAACCATTGCAAGGGTTAAAACAGAATTGCGAAAAAGAGAATTAAAAGAAGTCGCCAAATAATTGTAGGTCCATGGAAAAGAGAAATTTAAGAAAAGAAAGAATTGGTCTCGTATTGAGCAATTCAATGGATAAGTCGATCGTCGTTGGTGTTGAGCGTAAAGTAAAACACGCGATCTACGGAAAGTTTGTCAAGACCAGTTCAAAGTTTATGGCGCATGACGAAAAGAACGATTGCAATGTGGGTGATACCGTGAGAATTATGGAAACCAGGCCTTTGAGCAAGTCCAAGAACTGGAGATTAGTAGAAATCGTAGAAAGAGCTAAATAAAATGATACAACAGGAGTCTAGATTATCAGTTGCGGACAACAGCGGCGCCAAAGAGGTGCTTTGTATTCGCGTTTTAGGAGGTACCGGAAGAAGGTATGCCAGCATTGGCGATAAAATCGTTGTATCTGTAAAAGATGCCATTCCATCCGGTAACATTAAAAAAGGTGCGGTAAGTACAGGTGTTATCGTGCGCACCACAAAAGAAATCAGAAGACCGGACGGTTCTTACATCAGATTTGATGACAATGCCGTGGTTTTGTTGAACGAAGGCGATGAATTGAGAGGTACCAGGATTTTCGGACCTGTTGCGAGAGAGTTGAGGGATAAGAATTTTATGAAAATTGTTTCATTGGCTCCTGAAGTAGTGTAAAATGAAAAAGATGGTTAAGTCACATATTAGAAAAGGCGATACAGTTGAAATTCTGAGCGGTGAGTCCAAGGGACAGCGCGGACGAGTGGTCAAGGTAATGCCGAAAGAGTACAAGGCTTTTGTCGAGGTGGAAGGCGTAAAAAAGGCTACGAAACATTCAAAGCCAAACACTGCCAATCCACAGNNGGAAACAAAACGAGAATTGCACTTCAGAAGAAGGATGGCAAATCGATCAGAATATCTAAGAAATCAAAGGAAGAAATATAACGATGTATACGCCAAGGTTAAAAACGAAGTACAACGAAGAGATTCAGCCGGCATTGAAAGAGATGTTCGGGTACTCATCTTCAATGGCTATTCCTAAATTGCTGAAGATCTCCATCAATCAGGGAGTAGGAGCCGGAACGACTGAGAAGAAAAAAGTGGATTCCGCTGTTGCCGAAATGACGACCATTACGGGACAGAAAGCGATTCCCACCTATTCAAAAAAGGACATCTCGAATTTCAAGCTGAGAAAAGGCATGGCCATCGGAGCCAAGGTCACACTCAGAGGGGAGAGAATGTATGATTTTCTTGATCGTTTTATTTCAGTGGCTCTTCCAAGAACCCGTGACTTTCGAGGAATCAACAGAAAGGGATTTGACGGCCGCGGAAATTACACGCTTGGAGTCAAAGAACAAATCATTTTTCCTGAAATGGACATCGACAAGATTGATGACATTACCGGAATGGATATCACATTTGTCACGTCGGCAAATACGGATAAAGAAGCTTTTGAATTATTAAAATCATTTGGGTTACCGTTTAAAAACGCATAAGTATGGCTAAAGAATCGATGAAAGCAAGAGAAAGAAAAAGAGCCGCAATGGTAGTAAAATATGCTGCTAAACGCGCTGCCCTCTTGGAAGCTGGTGATTATGAAGGATTGCAGAAACTCCCAAAGAATGCATCTCCAATTCGCATGCACAACAGGTGTTTGCTGACCGGAAGGCCAAAGGGATACATGAGGCAGTTTGGAATATCACGTGTAACGTTTAGAGAAATGGCCTCGGCAGGATTGATTCCTGGAATAACAAAAGCCAGTTGGTAAAAGATAAAGATTTAGAAGAATGACTGATCCAGTAGCAGATTATTTAACCCGCATCAGAAATGCGGTTCAAGCGAACCACAGAATTGTGGACATTCCGGGCTCGAATCTCAAAAGAGAGATGACCAAGATTCTTATGGAAAAAGGGTACATCCTGAATTACAAGTTTGAGGACGATAACTTACAGGGCAATATTAAAATAGCCTTGAAATATCATCCAAAAACCAAAGTTCCGGCCATCAAGAAACTGGAACGAATCAGCAAACCGGGTTTGAGAAAATACGGTAGCCACGACGAATTGCCAAGGGTAATTAACGGATTGGGTATTGCAATTATCTCAACATCAAAAGGTCTGATGACAGATAAAGAAGCAAGAAAAGAAAAAATTGGTGGCGAAATTATCTGCCAGATTTATTAAACGATTGAAAAGATGTCACGAATAGGATACGCACCGATAAGCATTCCGAATGGAGTAGAAGTTTCGATCAGCGAAGGCGTGGTTAAGGTAAAAGGACCCAAGGGGGAACTTGAGCAAAAAATCGACGACGTAGTTGAAATCAAGAAAGGAGAAACCGAAATTACCTGCGAAAGGAAATCTGAAGATAAAGAGGCAAAGTCCAAACATGGATTGTACCGTTCCTTGATCAATAACATGGTTATTGGAGTAAGCCAGGGATGGAAGAAGGAGATGGAATTGGTTGGTGTGGGTTACCGTGCTACCGTCAATGGCCAATTACTCGAGCTTTCTCTTGGGAAATCTCACTTAACGGTTCTTGGATTGCCAAAAGAAATAAAGGCATCTGCCGTTACGGAAAGAGGTAAAAATCCTATTGTAACCATGGAATGTTGCGATAAGCAGTTGATAGGACAAGTTGCCGCTAAAATCAGATCATTGAGAAAACCAGAACCGTATAAAGGAAAAGG
>DNDT01000187.1 GCA_003487525.1 Flavobacteriales bacterium | reverse complement strand
CAATAAGCGTACGCGTAAGCTGTAATACAATAGTCGATATTGCGTAGGAACCTTGTTCAAGCCCTCGCGTTGAAATACCAATTTTCATTCTAGTCTTTTCTATAAAAGGTTGCTGCCATGAACTCAAAAATTCGATTATTGACTTACCATCATATACCAAACAATGGGGCTTTCCTGTTTACCTATTCGTTAATGAAATTGCTGCAACAGAATTTTGCGGGACATGATGTCCAAGTTCTCGATTATAAATCATCCTATCTTGCTATCTATGAGTATCTAAAGCGATATAATTTTTTTCAGGCAATCCCATTATTCTACATGAGGCGTGCTCTTATGTGGGATGACGAAATAAAGAAGAATTTAGCGTTAGATCACAGTCTACCGCGTTTTTATATCCAGAAATCGCTCCAAGAATACATGGCGAATAATTATGATGCAATGATCATAGGAATGGACGTCTGGAGTGTAAACCATAGCCTTAATCGCCCAGGATTTCCAAATATTTACTGGCTGCCGGAAAAAACCAAAATCCCGAAAATTGCATATTGCGTTTCTGCATACGATTCAGATAAATTCATGATCCAGAAATTGTCTAGGAAAATCAAGGAATACCTAGATGGATTTGATGTGATTGGAGCACGAGACACATTCACCTATCAACTTGTGCAAGAGTACCGAACCCGACATGACGGGGTGGTAGTAAAACTTCCAGATCCAACATTTACCTTTGAGTTCAAAGATACGAATGTAAAGTCAAAATTGGAACAGATAGGAGTAGACTTTAGTCGCCCGGTTTTAGGATTATTATTCTATGGAGATAAAAAATTATCAAGTGAAATCCACAAACACTATAAAGATAGAGGATATCAAATTATTTCAATGAGTATGTACAATGCAGCCGCTGATTTCAACGTGGGACATCTGTTGACTCCCTTTGAGTGGGCTGAGGCTTTCCGTCTCTTTTCTTTTTGTATCAGCGATCGTTTTCATGGCACAATATTTTGCATCTTGAACCAGATTCCTTTTTTAAGCCTGGAAAAGGAACGCTATCTTCCCCGTGATCAAAGTAAAATTTACGATCTTTTAGCTGATTTTGATCTAGAAACTTGTTACAAAAATCCTGCGGGTAAAGATTTCAAGAGCTCCAGCCTTTTTGCGCATGCGGATGACATCCAGAGAACCTGGGAGCGCGAATTCAAACCTGATATTCAACCCAAGGTTGATGCCCAAAGACAAAAACAGTTTGAATTTATTAACACAATGAAAATAGTGCTCAAACGACAGCCCCTTGGGCGTTGATCTTTCCTATGAGTGATTCCCAAAAAAAATTTGGTTTGTTCCAAACCGCAAAAAACATCGTCTCGAATACCTTTTTGTTTGGTATCCAGATATTGATTAGTCTTTGGTATACGCCTTTCCTGATCCGTCAATTGGGAGCCACCTTATACGGGTTTGTCCCGTTAGCGAACTCAGTAACGAATTACTTCTCAATCCTAACCTACTCACTTAACCTATCTGTTGGTCGTCATATCACGGTTGAGTTGGAAAAAGGGGAGTTAGATCGCGCCAATAAAATTTTTAATACCAATTTAGTTGCAACATTCTTACTGATATCAGCAGCTCTTCCTCTAGGCATGGTTCTGGTATTTTTTGCGCCAAAATTCTTCACCATTCCCAGAGAAATGGTTGGTGATGTCCGTTTCCTTTTTACTGGCATCATAGCAGCTTTCCTTCTAACAACTTACCGAATAAATTTCTCCCTGGCGACTTTCGCTAGGAATCGTTTTGATTTACGCAATCTGGTTGCTTTGGGTGCACGCATTGCACAAATTCTGATCATCATCTTGCTTTTCAGTCTCGATCGTCCTAGCCTTGCCAATATTGGCCTGGGAACTGTTCTTGCAACACTATTGAGTTTAGCCGGGGATTACTATCTTTGGCGGCTACTCCTGCCAATGCTAAAGATGAACTTGAGAGAATTTCGCAAGGAGAATCTGAAATTATTGCTCAACATTGGGGTCTGGAACATCTTTTATCAGATCGGGTTTGTTCTATTCCTGAATGTGAATATGCTCGTTGCAAATCGCACCCTTGCTTTGAACCTGGTTGGCATGTACGGGGCTCTGCTGGTCATCCCAAAAAATTTGCGAATCCTCTCCATGGCCATTAGTGGCGTTTGGGGACCATCCATATTGTCCAAATTCAGTTTATCAGACCGCCATGGTATGGATAAGATCGTGCGCACATCTATCAAAATAACAGGGTTGACACTAGCCTTACTGATTGGATTAATCTCCGGATTGGCCCAACCATTTCTAGTCGCTTGGCTTGGCCCAANNCCCGCCCTGGTTACTTTTGGAATGGGTATTCTAAATCTGCTACTGGCCGTTTTGCTGACGCCTAGATTTGGGGTGATGGGCCTGGTTTTTTCAGAGGCTATCACATTGACGGTAAATTACTCCATTTTTTCTCCTATTTACGTCGCAAAGATAATGGGATTGCCTTGGTGGCATTATTTTAAGCAGCTCGCTAGAATTTTTCTCGCTACGCTGGGGGTTGCTGGTATTGCCAATATTGTGAGTCAAGTAATTTTACTAACATCGATCCTTCACCTGGTTTTTGTTGGCGGGGTGATTTCCTTCGGGTATTTACTGCTGGTTTATTTTTGGGGGCTAAGTACTTCAGAAAAGTATATGCTGAGTGATTTGCTTCCCTTTAAATAGAATACTAACGCTTGAAATTCTTGATGATCCGGGTAACCTGTGGATATTCATAGGCATCTGCAGCTTCATCGCGTGTCACATAATAGCCATAGCGCCGTAACCATTTCTTCATAAAACCAGGCATAAACATGACAATTCTATAGCGGATGTGACCAATCATTACGGCAAGATAAAGCCAGGGGATCAAGTCTGGCTTATGTCGTTTTACAAATGGGAATATCTCAGTCACGAAATCATGCCGGAGACTGAATTTTCTAGCCCACCATAAAACTTCTGCATTCTTCCTCAATGGTTTTTCAAAAGTTTTGAAATTTTCCAATTTTCCTAACGCGTACAAAGGGATCATGGTTCGCATACATTTTTCACAACGTGAGCAATTCCAAGAATTTTCTTTAAAGCGGTGTTCGGTGCACACCCAGAGTAATTCCTTCGCGATATTCCAATCTGCAATTTGATCTGTTTTTTCAACCCGCTTATGTGTGCAGCCGTGGTGAATGATATCCATTGAATCCGTAGATACAAAACCATCAATCAGGGGATCGGTTG
>DNDT01000259.1 GCA_003487525.1 Flavobacteriales bacterium | reverse complement strand
GAGGTAGTTATTGCTCTTGTCTGCCTGAAAAAGAAGTTTCTCCTGATGATCGTAATAAAAATCTCCGATGGAATCCAAATGAAGTCTTTCTCCTTTTCGCAGTTGTTTTTTCCATTCTGCCGTCTCGGCGTGTATCACATCAACGGCTTGTTCATAGGTAATCCCTTTGCTTCGCGACAGAAAATGAGCAAGCAAGCCATCATTCACCTGAAGTAACTGATTAAAGGAAATGCTTTTGCTCGGAGGATAAAATTTATGTTGAACAGGGTGAATTCGCGCCGGTTCAAAATTGCATACAAACCCTCCAAATCCAGGTACGACAACACAGTCGTAACGATGCAACAATTCTTGAATACTGGAGGTTAAATTCATAGGATTAAATACAGCGCTAAGGTATCAATTTCCACTGTAAAATCTCAAGCGGAATTTTGTAAATAAACCCATATTAAATCCATCGATTCAAAAGCATGTTCGAAAGTGCTTATTTTTGGAAGATGTCCAAAGGCAGTCAGGATCATATTAAAGCTCAACTTGCAAACATCCCCAGGAAACCCGGGGTGTACCAGTTTAGTGATGCCACAGGAAAGGTGATTTACGTCGGTAAAGCCAAAAACCTGAGGTCGCGTGTAAGTTCGTATTTCAACAAAATAAGTTTTGAAAGTGCCAAGACCAAAATTCTTGTCAGAAAAACCGCCGACCTAAAATACTTTGTGGTCAATACCGAATACGAAGCCCTGCTGCTGGAAAACAACATGATTAAAAAGTACCAGCCCAGGTACAATATTCTGCTAAAGGACGACAAGACATATCCCTTCATATGCGTCAAGAAAGAGCGGTTTCCAAGGGTATTTTCGACCCGGAATGTCATCCGCGACGGGTCCGATTATTTTGGCCCGTACGCATCGGTAAAAATGGTGAATACCCTTCTGGAACTTATCCGGCAATTATATCCCTTGCGTAATTGCACCTTTAATTTGAGCGAAGAAAACGTCCGTCAGAAAAAGTTCAAAGTTTGCCTGGAATTTCATGTTAAGAATTGCCTTGGGGCGTGTGAGGATCTTCAGTCGGAAAAAGATTACATGGAGTCGATATCGGATATAAAGCAGATTCTCAAAGGTCATTCAAACCAGGTGATCGATCACTTAAAGCACCGAATGAAAAAGCACGCAGATCAGCTGGAGTTTGAAAAAGCAGAACTGTTCAGGTCAAAATTGGAGGTCCTGAGTAATTTCAAAGGAAAGTCGACCGTTGTAAATCCGAGAATCAGCAATCTGGATGTCTTTTCACTTGTGGATGACAAAGAGAGCGTTTTCGTAAACTACATCAAGGTTGTAAAAGGCGCCATCATTCAGGGGCATACCATAGAGATGAGACGCGGACTTGAGGAAAGTTCGGAAGAATTGCTGACCATGGCCATAGCCGAGTTGCGTCAGAGGTTTCAAAGCGAATCAAAAGAAATTGTTCTTCCCTTTCCCATTGACATTGAATTTCCAAACATCAAGATGACGATACCCCAGAGGGGAGATAAAAACAGTTTACTCAAGTTCTCGGAACGGAATGCGCGCTTTTTTATGCTGGATAAACTGAAGCGTCTCGAAAACGTAGACCCCGAGAGTTACAGTAAAAAACTATTGAATCAAGTAAAGGACGATTTAAGACTGCCTGAACTGCCTGTGCAAATTGAGTGTTTTGATAATTCCAATATTCAGGGGAGCGATCCTGTTGCTTCATGTGTCGTTTTTAAAAATGGAAAGCCGGCAAAATCGGAATACCGACATTTTAATGTTAAAACCGTAGAGGGCCCGGATGACTTTGCCAGCATGTCCGAAATTGTATTCAGAAGATATCGCAGGATGCTTGATGAGGAAAGAGCCCTTCCACAGCTGATCGTCATTGACGGGGGAAAGGGGCAATTGAGCGCCGCGGTCGAAAGCCTTGAAAAATTAGGCATTCGAGGTAAGGTGAGTGTGATCGGCATTGCAAAAAAACTGGAGGAAATTTATTTCCCAGATGACTCGATTCCACTCTATCTTGACAAACGTTCACAGTCGTTGAAGCTGATCCAGCATTTGAGAAATGAAGCGCATCGATTCGGCATTCGACACCATCGGGATAAACGTTCGAAATCCAGTTTGAAAACTGAACTTTCGGGAATTAAAGGCATAGGTCCGGAAACAGAAAAAATCCTTCTAAAAAGGTTTAAATCGATGAAAAAAATACGGGAGCTAAGTGTGGAAGAGATCGCTGCGGTAACCGGAAAAAAGAAGGCCGAGGTAATCCATCGCCATATACACTAGGTCATTTTCTGCGACAGAATTTTCATCTCGATCAAGGGCGAAATAGACTCATAGAGAATTCGGTAGACGGCTTCACATATAGGCATTTCTACCTGAAACTTTTTATTCATTTCATGGATGCTCTTCACGGCATAATACCCTTCGGCAATCATTTTCATCTCAACCTGTGCCGAGCGAACAGAATATCCTTTTCCAATCATGCTTCCGAAGGTTCTGTTTCTACTGAATTGCGAATAAGCCGTGACGAGTAAGTCTCCGAGGTAAGCTGAAGACATTACATCCCTGTGAATCGGATTCACCGTGTCCACAAATAACTTTATTTCCTGCAATGCATTCGAAATCAAAACTGCCTGAAAATTATCGCCATAACCCAGGCCATGACATATTCCACTTGCAATGGAATAGACGTTTTTCAGAACGGCCGAAAGTTCCGTTCCAAAAATATCGTCAGACGTCGTTGTATTGATGTACCGGCAAGACAGTTTCTCTGCCAAAAACGCAGCTTTTTCCTGATCCATACACGATA
>DNDT01000130.1 GCA_003487525.1 Flavobacteriales bacterium | reverse complement strand
TGCTCGTCCAGCGGAAGCTTGTTCAGGTCGAACCCGGTTACGCGAAACATTTCACCGGCCCCTTCTGCATCCGAACCGGTAATGATGGGTGTATGGAGGCTGTAAAAACCATTTTTATGAAAATAATCGTGAATGGCAAAACTAACCGCATGCCTCAACCTGAATACGGCAGCAAAGGTATTTGTCCGAAATCGCAGATGCGCTTTTTCACGCAGAAATTCCAGGCTGTGCTTTTTTGGCTGAAGGGGGTACTTCTCCGGATTGGACTCTCCCAAAATTTCGATTTCCCGGACTTTAACCTCGGACTTCTGCCCTGCTCCCAATGAGGGAACCAACGTTCCGCTTACGCGCACACTAGCCCCGGTTGTTATTTTCCTTAGGATGCTCTCTTCTGTCTTGTCCAGTTCCAGTACCGCCTGAAGATGACTTAGCGTACTTCCGTCGTACAGACTAATGAACTGATTGTTCCTGAATGTCCGAACCCAGGCCTTTACTTCAATAGTTTGCTCACTGGCCTCCAGTGCCAGAATATCCTTGATCATCAATAATTTCATTTCACCATTTTAAAGGGGCAAAATTAGCACAAGCAATCGGTTTACAGAACGCGAATTAAATAATCCCTCATCGATGGTAACCATCCCCATGTTTTCACAAAAATAAACTTTGGAAACGTTTTACACTTTTTTTGTTTCCATATCAATTTAATATCTACATTTGCCGCCGTGGAAAAAAATGAGCTTGAATTAATTCAACAGTCGATGGGCCTCTTTATGAGGCTGGGCATCAAAAGTGTGACGATGGACGAATTGTCCAGGCAGCTTGGTATTTCAAAAAAAACACTGTACAAATTTGTTTCGGACAAAAACGAACTTGTCGACAAGGTGTTAACCTACGCATGTGATTCGGATCAGACAGGCATTCAGAAAATATGTGATCTTGGCTTAAATGCCATAGACGAGGCATTTGAGATCAGCAAATTTGTGTCCGACCACATTCAGAACATGCACCCATCCATCATGTTTGACCTTCAGAAGTACCATGCGCAGGCTTGGAACAATTTCAGAACCAGAAAAAAAGAGAACATCAGCGAATGCTATGTCGCGAATATGGAAAAGGGAATCAAGGAAGGTCTTTACAGGGATGATCTGAACATACCGGTGATTGTAAATTATTACGTGGAGCGATTTGACATCATGTTTGACGAAGAACTGTTTCCGAGAGACAAGTTCAGCCCCTCGGAAATATATCGGGAATTGTTCCGGTATCACATCAGGGGAATTGCAACCGAAAAAGGAATTAAGGTCCTGATTAAAAAAATAAAAAAAGAAAGCATTTAAAATGAGAGCAACGATCTTTTTGGTCTTGGTCCTTGTGGGTTCATTTGTATGGGCTCAGGATGAATCCAAAACAACCTTTAGTCTGGCCGAGGCTCAGGCTTACGCGGTAACCCATCATTTAACCGTACAGAATGCCCAACTCGAATTCGATGAAGCAAGAAAACGGGTTCAGGAAACTTCGGCCATTGGTCTGCCTCAGATTTCTGCCATGGCAGATTACAAATACTACTTGGAAATTCCGGTTTCGGTCGTCGATGCCAGGGCGTTTAATCCTGCCGCACCCGAAGGTGAAACGGTTTCCGTGGAATTTGGCGTCAACAACAATTCGATCGTCAATCTCACGGTCGACCAGTTACTCTTTGACGGTACCTTCATCGTTGGACTCAAAGCGGCTGCCACCTACAAAACACTCAAAGAACAAGGCATCCGGATGACGGAAATTCAGGTAAAGGACCTGGTCGCCACCTCGTATTACAATGTGCTGATCGCCGAGGAAAACAAGAAAATATTTACCCAGAACGTTGAAAAGCTTGAATCGCAACTCCATGATCTTCAGCAGATGAATCAGGCAGGATTTATTGAGGAAATCGAAGTTGACCAGCTCGACCTGATCCTGAGCGATGCAAAACAACGCAAGCAAACCATTGACAGACAAGTTGTCGTGATGTATGAATTGCTCAACTTCCAGATGGGCAGAGACATCAATGCAGAGCTTGAGCTAACCGAGGATCTAAAGACAATTTACGACAACTACGACGAAAATGCCCTGTTGAAAAGCGATATTATAATTGGAAATCACATTGACTTTCAGATGATAGAAACCCAGGAAAAACTTCAGCAACTGAACATCAAGCGAAATCAGGCATCCAGGCTTCCTTCGATCGGGGCATCCTACCAACTCGGTCAAAATTCCTTTGTCGATCCGAGCGGTCTCACAGACGGATCTTCGTGGTATCGAAATCAGTTTATCGGTGTGCACATCTCCATGCCAATTTTCACATCAACCATGAATTCGAGCAAGGTCCAGCAGGAAAAAATAATCCTGAACAGAATTCAGAACAACAAGTCCATGCTGGAGGATAATCTGCGCATTGAAGTGAGTGTAGCCAGGATGAAATACATAAATGCGTTGGAACAATTCCGTTCGGAAGAAAAAAACCTGAAAGTCTCGAAAAAAATATTTGACAACACTTCGGAAATTCAAAAAAACGGGCTCGCTTCAAGCATGGATGTAACGGTTTCGAACAACCACTACCTGCAGATTCAGGGAAAATACATTACAGCTTTGTACAATATTCTGGAGTCAAAAGCAACACTCGATAAAGCACTTAACAACTAC
>DNDT01000194.1 GCA_003487525.1 Flavobacteriales bacterium | reverse complement strand
CTCAGGTTGACGTGACCGGAAAACCCGCACTCAAGCCTTTTGTCGATTCAGAAGACCTTATCCGAAAGACAATTCAGTGTTACAATGAAATAGATCCCTTTTTCGGTTCCTGCATCGAAATAATGTCAGGAATGTCTTATCTGGATTTGGATAGCAGACAGGGAAAAGCTCCAGGTGGCTTTAACTATCCCCTGTACGAAATAGGCGTACCCTTTATTTACATGAATTCTGCCGGCACCCTTCGGGATCTGGTAACGATGGTCCATGAAGGAGGCCATGCCATTCATTCGTTCCTTTCAAGAGGACTGGAACTCACCGCATATAAGGAGCTGACATCCGAAATTGCCGAACTGGCCTCCATGTCCATGGAACTGATATCCATGGAACACTGGCAGGTATTTTTTAACGATGAAGACGAATACAAGAGGGCCAAATGCGAGCAGCTTGAGCAGGTAATCGAAACCCTGCCATGGGTTGCGCAAATTGATAAATTTCAACACTGGATTTATGAAAACCCCGGCCATGGTGCGTTGGAAAGAGAGAATTACTGGGACGAACTCATGGATCAATTTGGCAGTTCGGTAGTCGATTGGACAGGACTGGAGAAGGAGAGGAGAAACCTTTGGCAGAAGCAGCTCCACTTGTTCGAGGTTCCATTTTACTACATCGAATACGGCATGGCTCAGCTGGGTGCCATTGCCATTTGGAGGAATTACAAAAAAGATCCCAAGTCCGCCATTGAAA
Organism: Flavobacteriales bacterium; assembly: GCA_003487525.1. Taxonomy (GTDB): domain Bacteria; phylum Bacteroidota; class Bacteroidia; order Flavobacteriales_E; family Vicingaceae; genus UBA11591. Next base: position 4,106 of record DNDT01000194.1, on the reverse strand, counting down.
AGTATAAAAAAGCCCTGTCGCTTGGTTATACAAAATCTATCAGTGAGGTATACTCAGAGGCGGGTATTGAATTCAACTTTACGCAGAAGTACGTCAAGGATTTAATGGACTTTGTGCGCGCTGAACTGGACGAACTGCAGGATTAATCCAATTGTGGTTTCTTTTTTGTCATGAGCAGGATGATAGCCCCGAATACGGCAGCACCCACCACTCTTTTTACCAGCCAACCCAGAATCGGAATCCAAAAAATCACTTTAAATACAACAACTGTGAGAAGAGCGTAGGCAACCGTCTCAAAGTAAGTCCAGGATTTACCGTATTTATTCTTGAAGAAATGAGCCACCGTCAAACCGACCACGCTTACCGTGAAAAGCAGGGTCATCACATAGAGGCTTGCCAGTAACAGCCCGATCGGAATTCCGATAATCATGACAAACAAGAGCACGATCAACACGGGAACTCCAATAAAGTACAGCATACCGTAGCCAAAACTCAGAATGAATTTGGACGACAACATATCGGCAGCTTGTGAAAAATAGGTTCCCAGAAAGTGTTCAAGCAATAGAATTACCATAAAGGCGGACAGGATAAAGATGATCCAGTAGGTGATTATTCCAAATCCGAGAAGGGCCGCCATTATGCCCCAGTCAAATTTTTCATCCACCATTGCAAGGTCTTCGTCATAGGTTGCCGAAGACGAAACGTTGGAGAAATCCATTTCACCATCTTCACTCCAATATCTCACCGAACCCTCGCAAACCGCTTTACTGCCCAGCGTAATTTCTTTACCGCTGATCTTTAAATCGTTGAATATTTTGGCATTGAGTTCAATTGCGCCGGCCTTTAACTCGGCATTACCGCCTATTTCTCCATTAATGTCCAATTCTCCTCCGGTGGCAAAAAAGTTTCCATTGACAAATCCGTTCAGGGTTATTTCACCGGCATACGAAATCACATTGCCATCGATAACCGCGTCTTCGCTTATGGTTACCTTCCCGGCAAAAACGATCAAATCACCTTCAACAATACCGTTGATTTCGACATCGCCACCAAAGACCCGGATGTCATCGCCGATGTAAGAATTAACCGTAATCGAACCGGCGCCGATTAACAAGTCACCAAATACACTGTCGTTGATAACGACGCTTTCACCCGTTGCAATGACATCACCATCCACTTTTGCGTTTACGTGAATTTTACTGCCGGCCAGGTATTGATCCGATGGCTGATCATTCGAAATGGTTATGTTTTTATTTGCTTCAAAATTTGTCCCAAATGCAATGGTGAATGCAAACAGAAGGAAAAAAGTGAGGGATGTGTATTTGTTCATGACCGCTTGATTATTCATCTAAGGTAGGTCATTCTGATAATTTTATCAACCAAAAGGATTTTGGCTTATACGATATTGACCTCTTTTTCCAGAACAACCCCGAATTTATCCGAAATGCTTTTTTGGATGTCGTTGGCAAGTTTATTGATATCGGACCCTTTTGCATTGCCGTAATTTACCAGAACCAGAGCCTGATTTACATGAACACCGTGATCGTTGACCCGCTTTCCTTTCCATCCCGCTTTTTCGATCAGCCATCCGGCAGCTAACTTTTTAAAACCATCTCCCGCTGGATACATTGGAATTTCGGGATAAGACGCTTCCAGTTCCCGCGCTTTTTTTAATTCCACCNNCGGATTTTTAAAAAAACTTCCCGCATTTCCGATTTTTTTTGGATCGGGCAATTTGCTTCTGCGGATGTTGATAATTGCGTCACTGACCGCTTGCAAACTGAGTTCGGTCACGTTCATTCGGTCCAGTTCCGTTTTAATGGCACCGTAAGAGGTATTGAAATTCACCTTCTTATTGAGCTTAAAAACAACATGACTAATAAACTTCTGTCCCTTAAATCTGGTTTTGAACACACTGCTCCGATACCCAAATTCACATTCACTGTTGGCATACACTTCTTCACGGCCATCCTTTAAATCGATGCAAATAACCGAATCGACGTAATCCTTCACTTCAACCCCATAAGCTCCGATATTCTGCATTGGACTGGCACCGACCTGTCCCGGAATGAGCGAAAGATTTTCAATACCTGAATAACCCCGTTTTATACAGTCCAGTACGAAATCGTGCCACACTTCTCCGGCACCGGCTTTAATCCACACATGATCCTCGGTTTCGCGCACAATTTCAATTCCCAAAACGTCATTTTTTATGACAATTCCCTTAAAGTCTTTTGTGAACAATATGTTGCTTCCTCCGCCCAGAATTAGTTTGTCAGCTTTCTCGTAAAAAGACTCCTTCATTATACTACGAAGTTCACTGACAGAGTTTATTTGTATAAACTGATCGCAAAAGGCAGTGACGCCAAACGTGTTCAAATTCTTTAGGGAAACGTGATTTTGTAGTTTCAAGATGTCGATATTGCAGACAAAATTAACTTTTTATCTATTTTCCTACTTTCGCCACGTTCATGATTAAGAAAAAGATCATTTCAAGCGTTACAAACGATTTGCTCACGGACCAGCGAGTGCATCGGATTTGTTCCTGCCTGGCTCTTCAGGACTACGAAGTGATTTTGGTTGGACGCCGAAAAAAGAAGTCAAAATCCCTGAATCAACGGCTTTATTCGGTTAAACGGTTTGATCTGTTTTTTGAAAAAGGTCCGTTTTTCTATGCCGAATATAACCTCCGCTTATTTTTATACCTGCTTTTTTCGAAAGTAGACCTGCTGATTTCAAATGACCTCGACACCTTGCCGGCAAACTACATCGTTTCGCGGTTAAGGCGAATTCCGATCGTCTATGACAGACACGAATACTTTACTGAAGTACCGGAATTGATCAAGCGCAAATCAATCCGATCAATATGGCTGTGGATTGAACGAAGGTGTATTAAAGGTTTGAACGACTATTTAACGGTCTCCCCTTCAATTGCCGATGCATATCATAAAAAGTATGGAATTGTCATGCGCGTTATTCGAAACCTGCCACTGGCATACAATCGAGACGAAATCAAAATTGATCCCGAGAACGTTTTAGAAAAAAACGGCAAAAAGATTATACTCTATCAGGGCTCGGTGAATGTTGAGAGGGGACTGGAAGAGATGATGCGGGCCATGGAGTTTTTGCCCGACTTTAGATTGCTCGTTTGCGGTGATGGAGACATTTTACCGGAATTGATTTCCATGAGAAGCAGAATGGGCTGGAAGGACAGAATTGAATTCAAGGGCAGTATAGCTCTGGAGAGACTACCCGAGTATACGGTACAGGCAGATGTGGNNATGAGTTATACCTATGCCCTTCCCAACAAGGTCTTCGACTATGTGCAGGCCGGAATTCCGGTACTTGTTTCCAATATGCCCGAGGTGGTAAAGCTCAATAAAGAATTTGGATTCGCCCGGGAAATTCAAGAGGTATCGGTATCTGAGATAGTATCCGGAATAACGGAGCTTTTTAAATCAAATGATCATTACCTGTCGGTAAGAAAAAATACGGAAAAAGCTGCCGGGGTATTGAACTGGAGCACCGAAGAAGCTAAGCTCCTTCTTCTTTTCGAACGAATTCTTTTTCCAGCGCGATAAGACGACCGATTTTAAAGAGGTCAAATCCCTTTAGGAAGGGCCTGTTGTTTTTGAGATTCCGCATGATTTGTTTTTCGAACAGGCGTTCTATGCGCAGGATCAATCCATCAATTCTATATTTCTTGACCAGGGTCAGAAAACGGTATAGACGGACGGTATCGACAATGTTCACCACGTTTGAAATAAACAACAAATTCCGCAGTCCTTCAAGGGTTTTCTCGATGTATTCATCAAAATCTTCAAGCCCTATGTGAATGACCGGATTGTTGATGTGCTTGATCATCACGCTGTTTTCTTTCAGGCGTATTCCGAACATGGTATCTTCATGCCCGTAACCGACGATATTCTCATTCAGGCGAATGGAAAGAAACACTTTCTTATGAATCAGGAAATTGTTGGTCATGAAGGATTTAAACGGATTTCTTAACCTCGTTTCTACCGTCAGAGATTCCCTCTTTTTTCCGTAAAACCACCTGAAGTACTTGTCTTTTGAAAGGGGAGGGTAAGCTTCGTAAATTCGCCCGC
>DNDT01000033.1 GCA_003487525.1 Flavobacteriales bacterium | reverse complement strand
CAGCACCCTTTCATTCCACAACATGCACTCCTTTTTGATGCTTATAATCGGTTGTCATAAGCCGATAAACCAGCCATCCCCAAATCACTATGCCGGGAAGGGCCTTTAAACTATACCTGTAAAAGAAAGCTTCTCTTACCAGTTTCGGCATGAGGTCGCTAAACCCAATGGAAATGAAAAAAATAGCAAAAATGAGGAGGTAGTTTTTTAACCTTGTTCTTTCACCGGTGACATACCAGATCCCAATCCCGGTCATCGCGATGACAAATGCCGGAGATTCAGCCTTGTGATTAAAAATAATCACCCATATCAACAACATCGACATAAAATCGTATCGAAATTCCCTGCGCATAAAATTTTTTGCTTTCAATAGTGGAGTCATGGACAAGACCAGGCCGGCAAATACAAGGTAAAACTTGTCGGGATGTGCGTTAAACCAACTGTCCAGAATACCCAAAACACTGTAGCCAACACTTGAACTGTGATCAAAGGCCAGTAAATATCCCCAACTCTTGTACAAAGCCATAAGCTGTTCCCAACCGGTCACCAGAGCCGGTATGAACGCGTAAAACAATATCCAGAATACAACTATAAGTGAATTTCTGATGAAGTTCGGGTAGAAAAAAAGCATGGATAAAAAGACAAGTGAAAACAGCTTTATATAAACAGATCCTACCAGTAATGCCATGGCCCAAAAGACTTTTTGTCTTTCCATCAATGCTATGCTCAACACGATCAAACCGGCCATAAGTCCATTGCTTTGTTCATTCATTACGGAACCGACCAATTCCATACCTAAAATGAAAAGTACGATCAGAACTTTTTTACGGTCCAATTCCGGAAGCATTCTCAGACCCAAGTAGAGGATAAGAACGTTCAGGAGATTCCAAATGGGTAAACCGAGCCAGACCGGCGCGTAATAAAATGGGGCCATAAAAAAAGCAAATGTGGGGCTGTATTTGTATATATCGAAGTGTTTTTCAGGATGTACGGTATATAGATCACCCTTTTCAATGAGCTGTTCAAATGCGGTGGTAAAAATTACGTAGTTGTTTATCCTCGAATTGATTGCTCCATCCCTGAATTCAGAACCTTTTGACCAGTCTCGAAGTGAAACGAAAACTACAATGACGCTCAGGACAATTAAAAAAATGGGAAGGCCGTATCGTTTTATTAATTCAGGCATTGGGATTTAATGCATAAAGGCACAAAAAAAAATGGTATCGGGATATGTTCTCAACCAATAATTTTCAACACAATTACTGATTCATTCGTTTAAAACTTTCACCGGTCACTGATTTATCTAAAATTGATGGATTCTGATTGAAATCCGACTTTATGAATAAAAAATGCACGTTTAAGTATCAATTTACACCAATGAAAAAGTGAAGCAATTATCAGCGTGCTCCACCGGACAATCCTCATATATTTGTTTTAACCTGATCCCTTAAAAGTTCCTGTTTCATGGGTAAAAGACAAGATGCCATTGACGAGATGGTCTATCACGTACGTCGTATGAGCGACGGTGACAAGGTTGCTTTTGTTCAGTTCATGAGCAAATACAGAAGCTGCAAATCACTCGTCAACATGTTCAGGGCCTTTGATTCTACTCAGCCCAATTCATCGCCAAAGGGATTGATTAAACGTATCATCGACGATAAAAATGGCAATGCCTATAAAAATTTTCATCGTTTTAAAAAGAAGATTTTTGAATTCGAACTTTCAACCAAGCGACTGGATTATTTTAAGCGATATGACCCACATTTCTATTATTTCATGTGCTTAAAAAAAGAGATACTCGCCTCTGAGATGCTGACTGAACGAAATGCCTACCATATATCTATTCAGGTACTGAAGGAAACCTTTAAAAAGGCAGGGCAATTTGAATTTCTCGGACTTCAAAAAGATTGCCTTCGGGATATGGAGCAATTCAGCAAGTACTCCGGACAAATCCGGCTTCAAAAAAGATATGCCGATGAACACGCATCGTTTACAATTCAATATGAGCAATTTGAAGAAATCAAAAAGCTGTTTGAGAACCTGGTTTTTGGCATGCGTTGTTGTGCCGTACACAAGTCGGTCACAAACACGGATGCAAGCAGTGTTTTTCACACCTATCATAAAAAATGGTCCCTTCGAAACGCCATTTGGATGGCTCGGTTTCTGGATGCCAAAGTAATGTTTGAGCAAAACGAACACCATCGCTCACTTATAAATTCAAACGCACTGAAAAGAGAATTGAATCTTCGGCCGGGATTGTACCCTGCATCGTTTCGCCTGTCTGTCCATTTGTTGATTCTTGAAAATCTGTGGTACTTAAAAAAGTTTAAACTGATTGAGCGGTATTCCAGGAAGCTGATAAATCTTGACCATTTCAGTGCATACCAGCGCATCCCAATGTTGCAGTACTTTCTGTGTTACTTCCTGTGGATCCGGAAATTTGAAATGATTGATCTCATTATGAGTGATCTTGACGCTGATATGGCTTATGGTCACTTTAACTCCTTTCAGGCCAGGGCAAGACTTGTTGAACTTTTTTCAATCTTCTTGCAGGGAGACTACCGTCGATGCCTCATGTATCTGAATCGCGAAAACAGATTGAAATACCTGGAATGTCACCAAAGTGAATTTGACATGCGCTGTATCGAAATATTGTGCTTATCGGAAGTCGATGAAGATTTGCTCTTGTTCGATAAACTTGAAAGCCTGAGGCGTTTTATATCCAGAAACAGCGATTTGAAGACCGATATGGTTGTCAAAAGTATTTCAGATGCTATCATGAGAAAAAAAACCTTGAATGCACAAGAATTAAAAATGTATCACACACTTATGAGCAAACGGTCCATTTTTGATTTAAGGTGGGTGATTATTCAGGAACTTGTTAAAAAATACTCTCCGGGCAATTTTATCCATTTTGGAAAGTATTCTTCCGAGTTTCATCTCCGTCCGGTCCAATTGTCCATGGCTGCAGAAAATACGGTTGCATTTGAAACCAAGCGGTTGAGAAATAAATAAAATTCTTCGTAAAATCCACAATAACAGGCAACAGCGCACGCGGTATTGTCTCTGGCGATATTTGCAGATTATTTCTACTTGTCGTAAGGCCATTGTGATTATTTTTAACAAAATTTTATTTATGAGTGATATTATAAACCTTGAGCCTAAAGCAATGTGGTCGCACTTCGCGGAATTGAATAAAGTGCCCAGACCATCAAAGAAAGAGGATCGGGTTATTGCCTTCATTAAACAGTACGGTGAAAGTCTTGGTTTGGCAACTACGGTTGATGAATGCGGAAATGTGATTATTCGCAAACCGGCCAGTCCCGGAATGGAAAACAGAAAGACCGTGGTTTTGCAAAGTCATCTTGATATGGTGCATCAAAAGAATGCGGACACAATGTTTGACTTTGACAAGGAAGGAATTAAGATGTTTGTTGAGGGCGACTGGGTGAAAGCGAAAGGTACGACCCTCGGTGCCGATAATGGCATAGGAGTGGCTTCAATTATGGCCATCCTGGAATCCAAGGACATCCCACATCCAAAACTGGAAGCTCTTTTCACCATTGACGAGGAAACCGGAATGACGGGCGCCATGGGATTAAAAGGAGGATTACTGGAAGCAGAGATCATGCTGAATCTGGATACCGAAGATGACGATGAACTCACCATCGGTTGTGCAGGTGGCATTGACGTATCTGCGGAAGGAACCTGCAACTTAGTGGATGTCCCTCAGGAACACGTGGCATTTTCAATTAAGGTACGTGGTTTAAGTGGTGGGCACAGCGGTATGGATATTCACCTGGGAAGAGCCAATGCAAATAAATTATTAAACAGAATCCTATATCAGCTGCTGAATGTCCAGGGATTGTTGCTGTCATCCATTGATGGTGGCGGTCTTCGAAATGCCATACCGAGAGAAGCCTCTGCCATTATTACCTGTACCAAGGATAAGAATGATGAGGTAAAAAATATTCTCAATAAAATCGAAGCCGAATTAAAAACTGAATTCAAAAAGACAGACCCCAATTTGAATTTGCTTCTTTCTGAATCTAAGCTTCCTTCAAATGCCTGTGATCCCACTTTTTCAAAAAGCTTTATCAGGGCCATTTATGCCAGTTTATCAGGCATATACAGAATGAGTCCGGATATCAAAGGCCTTGTCCAAACTTCGAATAATTTAGCAAGAATCATTCTCAAGGACGGTGTATTCATGATTCAATGCCTCACGCGAAGTGCCGTTGATACAGAAAAAATGGATCTGGCAAACTCTCTTAAAAGCACCTTTGAATTAGTCGGTGCAAAGGTGAGTTTCACGGGATCATACCCCGGTTGGACTCCGAGGTCCGAGGCTAAGATTATTACAATCATGCAGGATTTGTACCGAAGTAAATTCAATACCGAGGCAAAGGTAAATGCCTGTCATGCGGGACTGGAGTGTGGAATTCTCGGCACGAATTATCCCGATATGGAAATGATCTCATTTGGGCCAAACATTCGTGGAGCCCACAGCCCGGACGAAAAGGTGCAAATAAGTTCAGTTCAGAAGTTCTGGTCGTTGCTGCTCGATACCCTGGAACAATTTCCGAACAGAAATTAGTCATAAGTTACAAGCCAACATAAAATTCGTATACTTGTATAGACATGAATCGATTTTTAACCGTTGGAATAATAGTGCTATTGGTAATTGGTTTTTCCACTTGCAAGCATGAGTCAATAGAGCCACCTGGTGCAATACCAATTGACACCAGTTCTCCACCCCCCGTCACTCCGCCCATTGACACATGTTATGAAGACACCGTTTATTTTGAGTATGATGTACTTCCTATTTTTATTGGTAGTTGTGCCCTTGCAGGATGTCACGATGCAGATTCTGCCAAAGGTGGCATCGAGCTTTATTCTTATGATAAAGTGATGAAAAGTGATACGGCTAAAGGACTATTTAACATCGATACAGTATATAAATCCAAATTATATAGAAAAATCACAGAGGAACAGGACAAGGACGCCATGCCTCCCCCTCCTAAAAAACGACTTAGCTACGATCAAATTAAAACAATTGAAAAATGGATTATCCAAAAGGTCCAAAATCTTACTTGTGATGGATGCAAAGAGTACAGTTCATTTAAGACGGAAGTTGCCCCATTTTTATTCAAGAACTGTGGAAGCTGTCATTATGAAAACAGTCCGTTTATGAAAGGTAAGAACAATAACTTAAAATGGTTCCCTTCTAATGCAACGTCGGGTCTGGATATTGATCATTCAAAATTAAAAAACACGGAATTATCACCTGATTTCTCTTTGATTGGATCACTAACCTGGGAGGCTGAATTTGAAAATATGCCGCCCAATATTTCCGATACCTTAAGAAGTTGCGATATTGACCTGATCAGAGACTGGATTGCCGCAGATATGCCTGAGTAAATATGACAAAGAAAATTATATTTTTTGCTTTAATCCTTTCTGTTTCATGGCTTGGTTCGTGTTACAGGGATGTGGAAGAAGAGTTGTACCCATGTGAAACAACCGGATTAAAATACAGTGTGGATATTGCACCAATCATCAAGGCCAATTGTTCCCCTTGTCACATTGGTACCCTGCCAACAGAAACCTTTTTTGGCACCTACGAAACACTTAAAGCAGTGATGGAAGATCCAAATTCTTCATTTTTATGCAGAATAAATCACGATGCAGATTGTCCTGAAAATTTCATGCCGAAAGACAGATCCAAACTAAGCGACTGCGCTATCTCAAAAATTGAGGCCTGGGCTATCGATTATCAACCTTAACTAAATGAAAAGGATCCATTATATCGTTATTTTTATTTTGCTTGTTGCAACAGGCTTTTTCCTGGCCTACGAGTTTGTGTACAATAAAAAACATCCCGACTTCAAAGAATTGGAAGCCAACTACAAGCTTTCTGCGGAGCAACTCTACACTGAATTTACGTCTGACAACGAAGCTTCTTCCTTAAAATACAACGGTAAAATGATCGTGGTTTCCGGAACTCCAACCCGCATAGATATCGAGGATACACTTACGATAGCTGTATTTGTGTTCAATGAAGGCATGTTTGGTGACGAAGGAGTACGCTGTACCTTTTTGACCTCAGTCGGACATGATATTCAGGAAGGCGCTTCACTGAAAGGATTTGACATAAAGGGATACTGCTCCGGGTACAACGATGTAGACGTAGTTCTTGAAAAATGTTCGTTCGAAAAATCTAACTAATCCAATGATGAAAAAAACCACCCTCCTAATACTGCTTATACCGTTTTTCCAAATCGCTTCGGCACAGAAATACGTTACAAAGAATGGTCACATCAAGTTCTATTCGGAAACTCCAATGGAAAATATCGAGGCGAACAACAATCAGGTTAACAGTGCATTTGATATTTCTACCGGAGACTTTGTTTTCAAGGTGCTGATAAAATCATTTGAATTCCCAAAAGCGCTGATGCAAGAGCATTTTAACGAGAATTACATGGAATCGGACAAAATTCCAACGGCAACCTTTACGGGCACGGTGCTGAATTTTGAAGGAATCGATTTTTTAAATGACGGAACCTACGACGCCATGGTAAAAGGAAAATTGAGTATTCATGGTGTAACCAAGGAAGTTGAACATGCCGGAAGTTTTGTAATCAAAGGAGATGCCATAAACGCAAAAGCAGTTTTCAATGTTAAACCGGCCGACTACAATATTAAAATTGGCGGTTCGGTGGCAGACAAAATTGCCAAGGAAATTGAAGTAAGCGTTGATGTCAACCTTATTAAATTGAAATGATACGACGAACCCTATTCCTCACTTTCATAAGTGCTTTCACGTTTTTTTCGCCGGCATGTGCTCAGGATGACCTGATGGACATGTTCGGAGACGAAGAAACGACCGATTACGCAACAGCATCATTCAAAGCGTATAAGGTCATTCTCGGTCAATCCGTAAAAAATCCGGCGAATGGAAATCTGGTA
>DNDT01000467.1 GCA_003487525.1 Flavobacteriales bacterium | reverse complement strand
CAGTACCAACCAAGGGAGTAGGGAAGTACTTTCAGATTACGGCTCTTAATTTTGTTGTGAGCCCCACAAACGGAATTCAGACGTACTGGCAAGTATTCTCTGAAAACGAAGACGAAGAGGGAAATAAAACCCCCGGTGCTATGTTGATTGATGGTAATCTACCTATGGATCAAGACACATATGACGCATGGGGAACGGATGATAACGTAATTGTCGATTGGGCATTGCAAGAACTTGGATTCACTAAAGCATAATATGAAACTATCAGAAGAGATTGTTGAGAAAATCAAAAAGATTCAACAAGAAGAAAACGCAATCAAAGCAGAACGAGGCACTTTGGAATTTGAAAAGGATCGCCTAGCTGAGATTGAAAAAGAACTCAAAAATTTATTCGGCAAGAATCGGGAACGATTGAAAGACTTGCTAGAGGAGATAGAGGCCAAGTACGGAAAAGGCTCTATCGACCCACAGACTTGGGAGTTCGTCCCAGCAGAACAAGAATAAATCGCTCCTTTTTTTGTATATTTGTTATATGGCTATTAATCCATATGGCAAAAGATCGGGCTCAGATTTAAGTCGTAGCCAAGACTTAATTTCTACCTATAATAAAAAGAGCGGGGAGATAAAGAATATTACTCCCGATGATTTATTTGCAACACTAGGTCCATCTCCTTATGGTGGCTTGTACACACAAACAGCCCAGTCTACTCCCGTTGTTAATACAACCGTAGAAACATCAATTATAAATGGAGGCATTGGAACACTAACGGTTCCCGAAAATGGATTTCAAGTTGGTGATACCTTTAAGGCTTATTTGAGTGGGCCTCTGAGCGCATTGAATAATAATACAATTGAATTGCACACCCACGCTGTAGGTCCTGCTTACGATGCAATCTTATTTGATTCCAATCCATTTGCTTTATCTGGTGCAATCAATAAAGATTTTGAGTTGCAAATTTGGTTTACCATCCGTTCTATTGGTCCTGCCGGAATTGCTTCTATTTATAGTTCGGGTAAATTCCTATACAATAAGGATGCAAACAATAACCCAGAACGCTTGTCTTTCAGTTCTTTGAACAATACAACATTTGATACTACAAAACAAAATACTTTGTATATATCTGTAAAATGGGGGACAGCAAGTCCAAGCAATAGTATTGCAACAGAACAATTTGTACTTTCTAAATTATTTTAATTAAATTTGATTATGAAGAATTTCATTAAACAAATGTTTGCGGGAAAGGAAGGCGATATCTCACACAAACGTGTCTTGGGGTCGATCGGTTTTCTTGCTTTGGTTGGCACTATGGTCGCTAATTCTTTTTCCCATATTGATATTGCACCTGCTCCTGAGTTGGTGAACGCTGTTGAATACTTGACTATGTCTACCATCTTCGGATCTGTTCTGGAGAAGTTTTCTAACAAAGCGTAATGGCAAAGGATCCTCGATTAGTCCGTGCTGGGGTCAAAGCATTTAATTCCCCTAAGCGTACTCCAGGTCACCAATCTAAGAGTCACATTGTAGTGGCTAAAGAAGGAGGCCAAGTCAAGACTATTCGCTTTGGTCAACAGGGNNACCATGCTTTTCTTGTGGTTATATACAAAGCTATCTTAGATATCATTATGCGCTTAGTTCTTTGAATCTAAAGAAATTATGCAAAAAATGCTCTAATAGTCTACCAGAGAATAACGCTCACAAAGGATGGCACAAAGATATTTTAAGGCTTTCTTTTGTTAGAAAATACAAAATGAACGCAGCTGTAAGGGGTATTGACTGGGATGTTAAAAACGATTATTTAGCTGATCTGTTGATTAGCCAAGGATTTAAATGTGCAATGACAGGATGGGACATATCCGCACTTAATGTTGGCAATAATACTGCCTCGTTAGACCGAATAGATTCAAAAAAAGGCTACATTGAAGGCAATGTACAGTGGGTTCATAAAATGGTAAATATGTGCAAACAACAATACACCAAAGAAGAATTTTTAAAGATGTGCAAAGCAATTACGAAGTATAAAATATTAAAACATGAAAACCCCAAAGAAAAAAATGATTAAAGAGTATGGCGGTATGGAGAAGTATTCTTCTAAGAAAGCCATGATGAAGCATGAGAAAGCCGAAGGCAAGACCATGGAAAAGAAAGAAAAAAAGATGATGACTAAAAAGGCCACCGTCAAAAAGAAAAAAATGTAATGCCACTTGGTAAAAACATATCCAAGAATATTAGCGAACTGAGCAATAAAAACAAGCAGTACGCCAAACCCGGAGGAAAGAAGCCACGATCTCAAAAGCAGATTGTGGCTATTGCTATTTCTGCTTCTAAAAGAAAAAAATAATCGTTATATTTGATATAATGTAATGACACACGAAGAAGGAATAGTAGGATCCACAGCCTCTTGGTTTTTTACAGTGATGGGTTTCATTGCTGAAGTTCTGCCTTTGGTGCAACTTATCTCATTCGGCCTTGCGATAACCATATCGATTATTACTCTCTATCGTATGTTTATCGGTGGCAAAGGCAAAAAGTAAATCGAATACGATTGTAAAGTGGAAACCCAAGCCAAAAGTTAGTCGGCCTGGTGTTGTGAGCAAGAAAAAAAATTCTTCGCTAAAATCTTCCAAAAACTATAAAAAACCCTATCGGGGACAAGGATGAAACTACCCGTAACATTTGAACAATTCAGCAAAGACCCAGTTAAAGCAGTCACTTTCTGTATGCTAGTGGTTGTGGCGTACCTCTGGTATGATAACAAGACAAACTATCAAGCGCAGATTGATCATCATCAGGCTAAGATTGAGGAGCTTGAAGCGAAAGTTGATAAGTGCCTTGTCCAATTAAAGCGTAGCGATAGTGCTTTGGCTGCTGCTACCACCAAATTGGAAGTCCTTAGTGCTCTAGGCAAGATTCCGCAATAATGAAAAAGCGTCTCTACGATATTATTGTTATGTCTATCATCTCTGTGTTTGCCATTGATATGGCAGCAGAAAAGGCATTCGCTGGGTCTCAGAACAAAGAATACGATGAAATAGATGCC
>DNDT01000057.1 GCA_003487525.1 Flavobacteriales bacterium | reverse complement strand
ATCGCATTTTTTATTACCTCTTTTTCCAGGTTTCCGCCACCGATGGTGCCGTAAATTGAACCGTTTTCAAGAACAATCATCTTGGCACCCGTTTTTCTCGGCGTCGAACCCTTGGTCGAAGTTACGACGCACAAGGCGGCATTTTTCCCTTCTTCCTTAAGTTTTTGTATTTGGTCGTAATAATTTTCCACATCTATGCCGGACTTAGGTTTAGATCCCTGTTAAAATAAGCCTTATAGTCTTCCTCGGTATTGATGTTGGCCAAAATTTCCTTTTTTGAGGTCTCGACTTCAATCTTGGGATAGTTCTTTAGAAACTCCCTGAGATTGAGTGATTCATAACTAAACTGCCTCAGTTCATGTATTATTTTTCTTGAAATCAAAATCGGGTGTCCACCCTTGCCTTGGTGAACCGGAACGGTATATCCCTTTTCGTTGCTGTTTGCAGCCAACAAAGTCAGTAAATTGACATCTACGAACGGATTGTCAATGTTTTGAACAAACGCGTAGGAACAATCACGGATCAGTTCCAGACCGAGGTGCAGGGAATAGGACCGGCCTTTTTCCGATTGTCCGTTAATAACAATTCTCGCATAATTGTTTATGGCCGAAAGTTGCTCAGTCCATTGGGACCCGCTGTATTTTTCATTCAGTACCACAATCAACTCATCGACTCCAAACCTGTAATACTGGTCTACGATCTTCTCGGTAAAAGTCTGCTCCGAATTAAACCGTAGCCAGGGTTTTGGATAGGGCATTCTTTCCGAAAGACCCCCTGCAAGGATCAGGACACCGACACTGCTGTTTTCTTCCATAACTCAGATATTGAGTGGAAACAGATATGATTTTCAACCCGTGATATCATCCCGTTTCGATGATAAATGTAAAACTACGAGCGCGGTAATAATATGACCGTCGTCATTAAATAAGCCCTTATTTCAAAAGTCGTAAAAAGGAATAGGGATTTATAGTTTAGCCACAAGGGACAACTTTTTAACGTCCGGAATAAGAAGTTTTCTGCCGTCAATTTTGATCAGGCCTTTTCTGCTGAAGTCGGATAATTTCCGGATGGTCGATTCGGTTGTTACACCTGCCATGTCACCGATTTCTTTTCGGGTAATGGTGACATTGATTGTCTGCCCGTCTTCTTCCATTCCAAAAACTTCGTACAATACCATCAGTGCTTCTGCCACTCTTTCCTCGACATTCTTTTGGGAAATATTTAATATTTTCTTTTCAGATTCTTTTACATCCGTTGTGAGCAATTTCATCAGCTTGAAATTCAAATCCGTTGAATTGCAAAGTACCTTGTTGAAGTTCTCCAGGGAAATATGACAAATTTCGGAATCTTCAAGCGCCGTGGCCGTACTGTAGTACTTTTCATTGCAAACGGCAGCCCGGTAACCGAGGATATCGCCATTTTTAGCCATTCTCAGAATTTGTTCCTTTCCGAAGTCTCCAAGCTTCGACAGTTTTACTTTTCCCTCGTAAATGCAATACAATCCATGGGGCCGGTTGCCTTCATTGAAAATCACCTGTCCCTTTTTGTAAATACTTGCAGACTTATTGATAGACAGGGCTTTTAGATCTTCCCTGGCCATGTTGCAAAAGAACGACGAACTCTGATGATCGCAGTCTGCGCAATCCCTGTGTCTTGTAATATGGTTCGAATTTTGCCGCATGGTCGTTTCGTTCCTACTCAAATATCGAGATAATTGACATAAAAAACTATGATTTTTATCAAAATCGGAATAGGGGCAGGTTAAAATTCCGGGTTGTGTTGAACATTTGGTCACTTTGCGATATGACCAAGATCATTGAAACTGAGCAATTGCTCGTTTAAATTTGGTTTGAAGCTAAACTGAAATACAAATGGAATTACGGGATGTGGATATTGAAAAGTACGTAACGGGGATTGATGAGGTTTATCAGGAAAAGTCTTATATAATTAGGGAAGGCGATCCTTTTAAAGGCTTGTTTTACGTGCGACAGGGCCTGATTAAAATCCTCAAAAAAGACTCGAGCGGTAAGGATCAACTCATTTGTTTTGTCGCAGGTGACGACATAATCGGTGTGACAACTTTTTTCAATGACGAACGGTATCAGTTTTCGGCACTTGCAATGTGTAAATGCGATATCTTGTTTATAAATCCCAAACAGTTTGATGTTCTGCTGAAGAACTCGAATGAACTGAATAAAAAAATTATGGAAATCCTGGTTCAGCGAATACATGTCCTTGAAAACAGGATGACCAATATTTCCAATTTATCGGTTCAGGAAAGGCTGGCCGAATCGCTGATATACTATTCACTGTCAAACAAAAACATCCAGGAAGACATCAAGAACAACAACGATGTCACCATCAATTATTCCATAGACGAACTGGCAGGTATTACGGGCTCAACAAATGGATACATCGCCAAATTACTAAACCAGTTCAGCAATAATAAGTTGATCGAGCGCATCGATTCAAACAAACTCCGAATCTCCGATTATATGGGACTGGTGCAGATGACGAATGCCGCACTTTCGGATCCATGGCCTGCAGAAGCGGGGGAGTGAAGTATTAGAGTGAGTGTGAGTGTGGGCGTGACCAAACATCCAACCGACCATCAACTTAATTGCAATCGATTCTTCGACTCTTCGGTTCGTCGAATCCTCCCCGACTCACCATCTTCCCAACTCCCCCAATTTCACCTCAAAAGAGCAGGGAAATGCTATTGCCTTGAGTATCGGTCTTTTACAAATGTGATTGTGATTAGTAATAACAAGGCGGAAATTGCAAGCCAAACCCCAATTGGAAACACGGGAGGGTCATCTGATGCATAACTGTGTAAGCCTTTGGTAAAATAATAGTTTACACCAACAAACGTCATAATTACACTGGAAAACGAAAGGATTGATGCAATATTAAAAGTTAAATGAGACTGCATTTTTGGAATATATTTTAAATGCAATACCACGCCGTAAACTAAAATAATGATTAGCGACCAAACCTGTTTGGCATTCCATGACCAGTATGTACCCCAGGATTCGTTGGCCCAAATGCAGCCTAAAAAAGTACCGGCTGAAACAAAAAACAACCCTATTGTCACTAATTTTTCATTGATGTAGGTTAATTCTTCAATGGATAAAGCATATGTCTCTGCCTTATTTGCAGATTTTACCAAGATGAGGAAAATGTTGACAATGCCCATGATAAAACTTAAAGACAAGAAACCATACCCTATTGTAGTAACTGCAACATGTATAATTAACCAATAGGATTTTAGTACGGGATTTAGATTTGTCAATTGAGGGTCGTAGTAACTCTGTCCGGCTACCATTAACAGAATAGAAGCTAAAATTGCAGTCGAGGCCAGGGTGATTTTTGAAAAATTGATAACAGAAAATCCAGCAATTATTGTGCCCCAGGACACCAATAATATTACTTCGTACCCGTTGCTCCATGGAGCATGTCCGCCTAAATACCATCTCAGACCCATGCCAAATGTTTGATAAAGAAAAGCAAGACCAAAGAGAACAAGACCAATATTTATTGCTGTTTGAAGGATTTTAACCGAAGAGGATTTAAAGTCTTTGATAAACGTCAATGTCAATAACACGAGTCCTAATAATGCATAGACATATTTTAAGGAATCAAATATTTTGGACTCATTGTAAAATATTTCAAGATCGACCTTCTTTGCCGATGGTAATAACTCGTGTGGAGTTAATTGTCTTTGAATAATTCCAATGTGCCCCAACAATTTGTCTGAAGTTGTGTAATCATTTGATGTTCTTGCATGTAACGTGGATATTAAATAAGAACGCATAAGAAAACTGTAATTAAATTCAGGGAGCTTCAAGTCGTCATTCAGTGATGTTAGATTGCCGGTAATTGGAATATAAGCAAGCGAGTCATTCCAACTTACCCATAAATTGTTGCTTGAATTTTGAACTGGGAATAATTTCAGAAGCGTTCCATTGATGGTCCAGAAGAAAATATTCACACGTTCAGAAACTTTAATTACCTCCCTGTCAAAAGTACTTTGTTCAGATGCCTTTTTTTGAAAAGCGATTTTTGAATACTCTTCAAGCTTATACTGGTTGTTTTTATTAAAGAAATCATAAAATGATGCGTGCTTACCTGAAACTCCGAGTACATTTCGCAGCGATTTTTCCCTGATAATTATCGTCTTTTGGGTTTTCCAGAAATCCGGGTCAACCAGCATATCCACAAAAACCTGCATCTCATCCATTCTTCCCTTTCCTTCAACTTCAAAATGATCTTTCCCGGATACTTTGTGTATAACATCAACCGCTAACGAATGAACGGAAGAAAATCGTCCGTCATAGGTCTGTACAAGCAATTGCCCAAATCGATGGGCGTGTTCTTTATTTATGGGATTTTGAATATGTTGATTTGATTGCGAGAATACACTAGTTGCAGACAGCATTATTATTGTCAACACCAATGATTTCCTTTTGGCCCTGACCATTTTTATTTTATTATTCAATTGAGAAAAGGTGATTTTTTCGAAAACATGATTAATACAGATCCAAGAAACATTAAAAAGTATCCAAAATAGGTGACACGAGTCCCGTAATAATCGTAATTCAACGAAAGAATGGTCCCGTTTTCATCCTCATCATAAGAGGTCTGAAAGAATCGATATCCGTCATAATCCAGTACTTGGTTTTTGGCGATTACATGATTCTTTTTGTAGCTGTTCCGACTGTCTATTAGTGTTACATAGCTCTCAGATGCAGAAGGAATGTTTGTACCGGGATATTTACTTAGGGTAAATTTTTCAAGCTTTAAATGAAAGGGCAACTCAATCGGTTTTGGACCATAGGTAAGTTCCATAGTCAAGTCATCGAATTTGAACTGTTTAAACGGCTGGATGTACTTGGTTTTATCATAAAATAAAAGCGCATCATACGTCTTGTTTTTATAAAGTATTTCAACGATTAATGCATCTGGACTATCATCTTTTGAATTTCGTTCATAGTAATCCTTAATTACTTCTTTATTGGCATTTTGAAGAAATAAATCATGAGCCTCAAAATGATAATCCTTATATTTTATCATGATATTACCTTTTGGAACATCAAATGATAAATGGAAATTGCTCTTTGTTATTTGTGAAAAATATAATGGATGCTCGCTTGTATACTCAATGCTGTTATCGGACAGTTTTAACTGAAAAAAGGGTTCAAGGGTGTAGATTTTATTGACGGATTCATTTTCGACAATATGCATATTTGCCTCAAAGCCGAAATATCTCGTGATACCTCCTCCAATAATTAATGCAAAAAAAGAAAAATGAAAAATGAGATGAGGAATCTTCTCTTTGCAAAAAAGTTCTTTGTGAACGTTGTTGCCAATAAACAATGCGACTAATAAAAGCATTAAAAACTCGAACCATTTTGCATGATAGACCAACAATTTCACCGTCGGAGTATCGTATTTTTCTTCAATAAATGTCGCAGCACCAATGATCAGTATAAATACAAACAACACCAGCATTGAAATTTTTGAAGAAAATAGTTTATGCCAGAGGTCGCTCATATGTATTACAGTGATTTATTAGTTTTTCTAAAATACAAATACTAAGATTGCTGAATTAAAAAAAGAGGCTTTGAGCCTCTTTTTATTCTCATGGATTACTTTGAGATGTTTACCAACAATTTTTTCCATTCCCACAATGCTCATTTGTTGGTCCAAACCAGGAATATCCAAGCCCAGGTACCATAGAACCTTTTTTCTCCGGATCAACAGGTTCCGGTCGCCAAATATATCCTGAACCCAAGCTATTGCACTCGGTCTGTGTGTCCATCGTGTAGTAAGGGGGAGCCTGTCCACCGGAAGTTTTTTCACATCCACCCCCATAGCCATACCAGGATGGGAAATACCAGGTCAAACCGTCAACATGCTTAGATGTACCATATGTTCCCTGTTTCTTAGGCACACCTGATGCCGCACCTGCATCGTTATTATGACACCAGAAACATTGCACAAATGGCCATGAATGTGACAAGGCATTTCCATATGTCGCATTTTCCGTCAGAATAATTAGTTGATCAGGTGAGCTGTGTGCTCCAGTATTGGAACCATGTGCCCCCGTATTTGGATATTGAGAAGAAGCAGTTACTAGGCCGGTATTATTTCCTTCCTGTACGGTATACGAAGGACCGGAGGGCATAGTAACTGGCCCGGCATGACATGAACCACAAGCAGTAATAGAACCTGTTGACCAATTGGGTGTGGTTGCATAGGTAATTGCTGTGGTACTCGCACTATTATTCCAGACTGCATATCCTTCTGAAAACCTGTTTGACGTCGTTCCTGTACTGTGGCAATACACCTGACTGCAATTTCTATTTCCAGAATTCCATGCAGGACTATTTCCATCAGCTCCATTTCTAGTGGCCAAACCATTTGGATCAAAAACAACATCCTTGGTTCCATCAGCATGATTTGGTGAATTATTATTCAGTCCATTATGGCACGTGCTACATGTAAAATTATATGGTGCACCAACATGTTTATTGTGTGCGGCAGTTCCCGGAGACACTGATGATGCAATATCAACCACATGACAAGGCTGACAGGTGGTAATGGAATTGCTATCATTCCAATTGGGAGTTGTTGTGTACGTCGGAGTTGCAGCTGCATTACTATGACAGTAAACATTTGAACAAGTTTTATTTACAGAATTCCATGTTGGCGTAGCACCATTATAGGCAGCCAAACCTGCCGGATTAAATACAATATTAATGGTTGAGCTGGGATGGCTTCCTTCACTAACACCCCCGCTGCCATGTCCAAAATGACATGTACTACAAACATATTTGCTTGCATGAACGGCATGAGAACCTTCATTATAACCCTGTGCATTTGTTGGATACAGATGAGGTTTTGATGAATCATGACAATCATGACAGCCACCTGCGGGTGAGAAATTGGAATTGTGTGGATGGCATCCCATACAGTTGGCTCCGTTTTGACCACCCTGTGATGTATGGCTTTGATCGGGTGCGAGACCATCGTTGCGATAATGGTTTGTGGTGGTATGACAAACCTCGCAAACACCATCATACGTGGCATCGCCGTCTGCAAATGAATTTGTGCCTGTGAGTGCCGTAAAATTCACCGTTTTATTTCCACTGTTGGGTGTGGCAATGGTATTTCTTATCATATAGATATTGGCCTTGTTTGTATTATGTGTCTGGTGACAACGGCTACAATTCATCCCGTTATGTGTGCCCACAGGAGTGCCTCCTGAGGCAAAAATAGTATGGCAGGAGGTACACAGCGCATCATCGTTTGCCTGTCTCAGCAAGGTGCCGTCACTGGTAGGGGCATAATGGGTCTGATGGCAGCTTGAACATTCCACATTTCCTCCTGGCAGGGTTACAGCACCGGTAGGAGTTGCCTCAAAATCACCCGTACCCGAATACGCCAGCCCAACCGGATGGCTTCCCTTATTAACGCCGGGGTTATCCAAATACCGCCCAACATTTCTGGGGGAATGGCAATCCTTGCACATCGCATCACCCGTATTTGAAATTCTTGTGTAACTGACGTTCGCATTGCTATTGTGTTGATCGTGGCAGGTGGAGCAAACAATTTCTCCACTATAAACCCGCAGGGCCATTTGTGTTTCAGTTGGAACATCGGTTTCATAGGTGGAGTTCAATGCAGCCACATCCCAGGCATGCGAATTGCCGCTTGTTCCGGGGATGGCTTTATCGGCATTGGTAAAAGGCTTACCACTGGCAACACCGGTTGTAACGTGGCAGCTCAGGCATAAGTTCGCATTTCCCAGGGTGCTTGTTATGGCTCCTCCCGGAGAAGTGTGGGTGATGTGGCAGGCACTGCAACCAAATAAGCTGTGATCCGTTGGTACTTGTGAAGTAACCGCCAAGGTCGACGCGGCACTTGTCCCGCATGAATTTCCCGCTGTTACCGTAATATTGCCATTTTGTCCTGCAAGTCCTGAAGTTACTGTTATTCCATTGCTTCCCTGTCCTGACGTAATTGCCCAACCTGACGGAACTGTCCAGGTGTAGGTTGTCGCAAAGGCCACGGGCATAATTGCATATGTTATTCCCGTGGTCAGCTCCGGCACCGCGTTACTACCAATAATAACTCCGGGTGTAGCGGGTGTAGCAATTATTTGAACTGTAATGGAATAATTTCCACTGCTCAAACCCGATGTCGAATTTTTAACGCTTAGGTTCCCAAAATATGTTCCTGTCGCTGCACCGCCTGGTACTGTCAATATAATTGGACTTGCAGACAAAGCTGCATTTACCACATCAATAAATCCGGCTGTGTTGGCAGTGGAATTATAATCTATACTGTACTGATTTGGACTATTGGTCGTTGCACTGTAGGGTAAGTTTGCAGATGTACTTCCCTGGCATACCGTTGGATTACTTCCCAATGTAATAGTGGGCGGCTGTGCTGCTGCGACAACTGTTACAGCTAATGTCTGAGCCGTGCTTGTTCCGCACGTATTGCTTGCCGTAACGCTAATGTTTCCGTTTTGTCCGACAGAACCGGAGGTTGCCGTCATCGAAAGCGTTCCCTGTCCGGCGTTAATCGCCCATCCTGCGGGCACAGACCATGTGTATGATGTTGCAGTTGGAACGGCAGCAATACTGTACACCAAGGATCCGGTAGAAGGGCTTACCGGTGTTGGTCCTGAAATAGCACCCGGGATAGCCGGAACATCGTTTACTGTAACCTGAACGGCATTGGATGCTAAAGTCTGAGTGGCATTTGTCTGGCCACAGCCATTATCTGACGCATAACCGACACAAAAATACCACCTATCACCAATTTCAGCAACAGTAGTTAATGGTGTATAATTTTGAGATGTTGCGCCTCCGATAAGCGTTGCTCCTGAAACTGTATTGCTGTTTGATGTATTGTAATACCATTGGTATTGNNAGGTTTTGTATTGCCCCGGGAGCTGTTGTTGTTGATGCAGGACAATTCGATGATACTCCTATACTTACGGCAAGTGACGCTGTAGGTCCCGGGCCACAGGAATTCGTAACGAAAACAGTAATATTTCCGCCTTGAGTACCCGAAGTTGTTGTTATTGCATTGGTTGACTGACCGGAGTTCAATGTCCATGCACCGGGTGGGCCAGGCACGGTCCACGTATAGTTTGTTGCATCAGTTACCACCGGTATGCTGTATATATACCCTCCGGTACTTGCAGTAACCGTTGTCGGACCAGAGATTACAGGTAATGCAGGTACCGTCTTAACAGTAATCGTAACGTCTGAAGTTGATGGGGTACAGGGAGCATTGGAAATGGTCCAGCGAAGCACATAACTCCCGGTACCGCTGGCAGGTGTAAATACGGCTGCAGGGTTTGATAAGCTACTAAACTGAGCTGAGCTTGTACTCGGTCCGCTGACTACTGACCAGGTTCCCGCTCCCACTACAGGGGTATTTGCACCCAGAGTGGCCCCGGAGCCATCGCATATGGTTTGAGGACTACCTGCATTGGATGTAGTAGGTGGAGCATTAACAGTTATCGTCACATCTGATGTTGAGGGAGGACATGGATTGTTGGAAATTGTCCAGCGCAGCACGTAGCTTCCGGCTCCGCCAGAGGGCGTGAAAATTGCGGTCGGATTAGACGTACTGCTGAATTGAGCAGTGCTCGTACTCGGTCCACTTACCACTGACCATGCACCTGTACCAACAACTGCCGCATTTGCACCCAGCGTAGCTCCTGAACCATCACAGATAGTCTGTGGACTACCGGCACTGGCTGTTGTCGGTGTGCCTGAAACACTTACCTGTACGGCGTTGGATGCAAGGCTCTGGGTTGCATTGGTTTGCGCACAATTATTGTCTGTGGCATATCCCACACAGAAATACCATCGGTCTCCTACTTCTGAAGCACCTGTTAAAGGTGTGTAAGTTGAATTAACCGCTCCTCCGATAAGTGTTGCCCCAGAAACTATATTGCTGTTTGTTGTATTGTAATACCATTGGTAAAGCAAGGTCGGTGTTCCACTCCCACCCGAAGTTGTAATAGTTGCTGTGAGCAGGTTGGATGCCGCTCCCTGGCAAAGATTTTGTGCACTACCCGGAGTAACCGAAGTGGACGCGGGGCAATTGTCATTGGATACCGTATAAGTCAGTACAACCTTACCATTCGCACCATTACCACCGGTGTTTCTGTTACCTTCACCACCTCCGCCACCACCAGGGGCAATTCCCGGTGACCCGTTGGCCGAAGAGCCGCCATTCCCACCACTTCCACCACCTGCAGGTGCAGTTGCACCGGTTTGCGTAGTAGGGCTGCCGCCATTGTTTCCATTTGCAGCCGTTCCGGCTGAGGAACCACCTCCACCTCCCGTATTGGAATTATTACCACTACCGCCCGTGCCTCCGGAAAATTTTAGTGATCCGATACCTGCAGAAGCCAATCCACCCGTTCCGCCGGCACCGGGAGTATTTCCTGAGGCAGCAACACCTCCGGAACCGCCTTTTGCGAGAATGGTTGTACTATTAATAAACCAGGTATCACCACCGGGATTTCCTGAATTATTTGTTACAATGGTGCCTCCAGCGCCAACCGTTACTGTATAAACAGTTAATGGAGTAACAGGAATACTTGCATTGCTGCTATGTGCACCACCGCCCCCACCACCGGAACCTAATCCAGCTCGATTTCCACTTCCGCCGGCACCACCACCCCCCCAGCATTCCACAGAAACTGTTGTTACACCGGCCGGGCAGGTCCAGGTTGTAGAAGTAGTGAAAGTTTCAATTGTCTGTGAATCAGCTTGATAAAAGGCTAATAAAGAAATTGCCGAAAGCAGAATTAATTTCAAATCGTACTTAACGAAAGACCCCTTGATGCCGGTTTTTTCCTTTAAAAAAAGTATCATTTCTTTTCAATGATCAGTTTCGCGGTTCGTATCTTATTGCTTTCCATTAAGCGTACAATGTAAAAGCCTTCAGACAGATTGCTTAAGTCAATAAAAATTCGTTCAGAATTATTCAATAAGTGCTCGTTCATAACTGTTTTTCCACTGACATCAATGACTTCAAGTGATATTTTCTTATTATCTGAATGACTCAGCTCGAGGTAAATTTTCCCGTCTGAAGGATTCGGATAAATATTAAAGCCTTCGCTTTCAATATTGTGATTCGACAAGGCTAAATCCACTTCTATTGTATCCGTAATTACATGATTGCCGCACCAATTCGTGGCTGTCAGGGATACGATATATGTTCCCGATGCGAAATATATGTGATCAGGATCTGATTTTATACTGGCATGCCCGTCGCCAAAATCCCACAAATAAGAATCGGCATTTGTTGAGCCATTGGTAAAGCTAACATTTGATCTGTCTGCTGTGTATGTGAACAAAGCATCGGGCGGGAAATCGACAGTGATTTTCGATTGCCCATATAAATCCGTTCCATCACAATACTTATCGGAAACGGAGATAAGTTTGTAAACCCCGGTCTGGTATGCGCCTAAATAATATGGATTATTATAAATATTTATAATGGAAACTGTGCTGGCATTTCTATATCTGTAAGAAAAACGGTACGGAGCCTCACCAGTAAAGACAATTGGCATTTGAATAGAGTGTCCCTGACAAAATGTAGAATCTATGCTCGCCAGTGCGGCTGTCGGGCGTTCGTGCACAATTATTTCAGGATGTGTATCGGTCGAATCGGCAACACAATTTAAATCCGAAAGCTGTTTTACTTCATATGCGCCTGATAAATAAGCTTTAATTACATACTGACTGTCCAAAGTTGTAATGTTTACCGGATTCATGTCGTCAATGGTGTATGTGAATGTCCAGGGAGCAGTTCCGGTAAAATCGAGGTCAAGATCAAACGTATCCCCCTGGCAAACATCAATGGTGTTGTTACCTGCTGCAAAAACTGAGGTAGGCAGGGGGTTAACAGTGATCCTGGTATTTCCCGTCATGCTAACTCCGGAACATCCATTCCCTTTCAGGCTTGTGACTTCGTATAAGCCTGCCTCAGTAACAGGCAAAACAAATGAACTGTCCGAAGTGGTGATGGTATCCGACAACACGCTATCAATCGAATAGGTAAATGTCCATGGTGAAATTCCTGTAAAATTGAATTCAACATTGGCGACAATCCCTTCGCAAACCGTATCATCCGGACTTGTTATGGCAGAAGTTGGTATAACGTTATTTAACTTAACGTTCGCATATCCTGAAAAACACGTGCCCGTGTAATTGCCATCGGATAAGGCCGTAATTTCATAAATGCCACTATCCGACACTTGCAATGTGTAGGGATTGGAACTTGTTGTTACATTGGTCGGATTGGATCCGTCATGGGTATATGTAAAGCTCCAGGGAGCCGTTCCCGTAAAACTGATGATAATGTCCGCAGTGTCTCCGGCACAAATGGTTGTATTTGGAGGGGTAATGTTAGAAGTGGGTAGTGTATCCTGAACATTAAAAAGTTCGATGGCTCCGTTATTCAACGAGCTCACAATGATTCTTTCCTGTGAATCAAATGTCACATCCATAGGTAAATTCAATTGCCCTGCGCCGTCACCGAAAACACCGAACTTGGTGATATAGGCAAGGTTTTCATTAAATACACTTATGTTGCCTTGAAACGGATCATTCTCATAGATATTTCCGCACTTACCCATTGCAATCCCCTGAATTCTGTAAAATCTTCCTGCTCCGTTGCCTCCACGTCCAAAGCTGGTTATCAAACCTCCTGACGATTTAAACACCCAAACCTTGCAGTTGGCAGTGAAGCTTCCCGTGATGCCTCCATGTTCTCCAACAAAAACCCGTTCATTTTTTGAATCATACGCAATGCTGGTGGGGTATTCGAGTGTTCCCGATCCAAAACTTCGAACTAAATTCCCTTTGGCGTCTAAAACAATAACCCTTTTAGACCGGCTATCGACAATATAAAGTTGCTTTTCAGGGCTAAAAGCCATGTCAGACGGGTAGATGGTATCCGAATAGAACAATGAAGTTGTGCCAGTAGCACTCATTTTAAG
>DNDT01000458.1:2799-3191 GCA_003487525.1 Flavobacteriales bacterium | reverse complement strand
CCGAAAACAGTGGCTTCCGCAATGTTTGTGTACTGCCTTTCCTGCATAAAGAGTGCCCCACCCAAAATGGAACAGTTTACCGCGATCAACGGAAGAAAAATTCCAAGTGCGCCGTAAAGAGCAGGAGCAAATTTTTCCACGGCCATCTCAACCAGCTGAACCATGGATGCAACAACGGCAATGAACATGATAAAACTGAGGAAACTTAAATCAACATTGGCGAATTCGTCGCCAAGCCAGATCAGTGCGCCTTTTTTAAGGACATAGTTTTCGAGCAGGTAATTGATCGGAATGGTGATTCCGAGTACAAAGATTACCGCCACTCCAAGACCGACACCTGTTTTAACCGTTTTGGAAACGGCCAGATAAGAACACATGCCCAGGAAATAGGC
>DNDT01000458.1:0-2736 GCA_003487525.1 Flavobacteriales bacterium | reverse complement strand
GATGCAGTTGGTGATGATCAGTCCCACAAAAACTGAAAGTTGTTTGCTCACATCGTATACATAGGCTTTTAACACCTGGTCAACCAGGATCACGAGGGCGGCGACCACCACAAGCTGAACGATAATCCTGACTCGCGTCGGAATCATGTTTCGCAACCAGCTAATCAGCACGTTTGCGATCACCAGTACGGCGAGTACCGAGATTGACATTACGACTGCCTGCTTCATTTGAACGGTAATCGCGAGAGCGGAACAAATTCCAAGTACCTGAACCGTAATCGGGTTATCGTCGTTCAATGGATCGGAAAGAAGCTTCTTGTTCTTTTTTGAAAACAGCGGCTCTTTCGGTTCCTTTTCCAATACGTCAACTGTAGTTTCTTCAGCCATCTTAAAAAATTATGAATTCATTTTTGACTTAAGGTATGGTTCATAGGCCTTGAAGGTCCTGAACAACATTTCTGAAACACCATTGCTGGTGATGGTTCCGCCTGAAATGGCATCGACACCATGTAAATCTGCCGGGTCGGCACCACCTTTTACGACTTTGACCGACATAAACTCGTTGTCATCGTCAAAAATGGTTTTGCCCATAAATTGCTTTTCAAATGCGTCTTTGTTTATTTCGGCACCGAGACCCGGGGTCTCTCCCTTATGGTCAAAGGTTGCTCCCGTAATGGTATTGAAATCCTTTCCGATTGAGGCGTAACCCCAAATCGGTCCCCAAAGTCCTTTTCCAACCATCGGCAACACGTACAGGACGTCCCCGTTGTCTTTTTCGCACTTGAAAATCGGGAAATGCTCCTGCCCTCCGCTCTTGTATTCNNTCAAGCATCATTTCGTTTCTTGCACCTATGTACTTTTCGTACGCTGCCTCTGCTTCATCCCTGGTCACTTCAATGCCACAGGAAGCCAGGATGTTCTGCATCTTTTCTCTTCGTACGTTCGATTCCTGCATTGGCCTCAACGAGGTGGCAGTTATTGCCAGCACCGATGCCACGATGACAACCATTACGGCAGAGAATAAAAAAGTGTACTTGTTACTGTTTACGTCCATTTTCATCATATCTACAGTTTACGCGGTTTTTACGGCACGTTTTAGACGTTTGTTAATGTTTGACTGAATCACGTAATGGTCAATCAGGGGAGCCATCACATTCATAAATAATATGGCCAGCATCATCCCTTCGGGATAGGCCGGATTGAACACTCGGATCATGATTGCCAAAAATCCGATCAGAAAACCATAAATGTATTTTCCCACCGCTGTTTGGGTGGCGGTCACGGGATCGGTTGCCATGAAGACTGCGCCAAAGGCAAATCCACCCAATACTAGGTGAGTCAAGGCCGGAACCATCATGAAATCATTCGCCCCCCAGAGGTTAAATAGTAAGCCCATGACATATCCCCCTACAAATGTGCTAAGCATAATTCTCCAGCTGCCTATGCCGGTAATTAAAAGGATAACTGCACCAATTAATATGGCCAGTGTCGAAGTCTCTCCAATGGACCCCGGTATGTAACCCATAAATGAATCCATGACGCTGGGAATATTACTCACACCACTTTCGTAAGCCTTTGCAAGAGGAGTTGCTCCAGAAAAACCATCGACCAATTCTCCACCGCTCGTATCAATCCATACCTTGTCTCCGGACATTTTTGAGGGATAGGCAAAGAAGAGAAAAGCCCTGGCGGTGAGTGCAACATTTAATATGTTCATTCCGGTACCACCAAATACTTCTTTTCCGATGACTACTGCAAATACACAGGCCACGGCCACCATCCATAAGGGCGTATCGACAGGTATAATCAGCGGAATCAACATTCCGGACACCAGGTATCCTTCCTGAATGGGATGCTGATTGATAATGCAAAAGATAAACTCCACACCCAGTCCAACTGCGTATGAAACCACAACGATCGGAAGCACTTTCCACATTCCAAAGACCAGGTTGTCCCAAAGTGAAACATGATCCATGCCCAGCGCCAGGTGATGCTGATATCCGGTATTCCACATCCCAAAGAACAGTGCCGGAAGCAAGGCGATTACAACCGTAACCATCGCTCTCTTCAGATCGACGCCATCCCGTATGTGCGACCCTTTTTTGGTGGTGTGACCGGGCACAAACATAAATGTGTCAAATCCATCAAAAACGGGGTAAAACTTCTCTAGCTTTCCGCCTTTTTCAAAGGGCGTTTTCATGCTATCCAATATGTTTCTGAAAAGTTTCAAATCAGTGTATTTTTAATATTCTACATTGTTTCTTTTTTCACAAGGGTCAATCCCTTGCGAACGATGTCCTGAACATTGATTTTGGATGTACAGGCGTATTCTGCCAGCGCAAAGTCCTCGGGTGCCACTTCGTAGATACCGAGGTTTTCCATCAGTTCAATGTCTTCAATCAGAATGGCCTTGAGTAAGTGCACCGGATATATGTCCATCGGAAATACTTTTTCGTATTCCCCGCTCATGACAAAGGCGCGTTCTTCGCCATTCATGTTGGTGTTCAGGTCGTATTCCTTGCTTGGAGTCATCCAGGAAAGGAAGGTTTTGGAAAGGCTGAATTTATCCAGTCCCGGAGCAAGCCATCCGAAAAACTGCTCGTTTCCGCCTTCGGGAATCGCGGTGATCTGATGGTCGTAAAATCCGATGAAGCCGTCTTCCTTAATCCGGGTTCCGGTCAGCACGTTGCCGGAAATAATCCGTGACCCGCCTTCATTCAACTGACCGTTAAGCAA
>DNDT01000215.1 GCA_003487525.1 Flavobacteriales bacterium | reverse complement strand
TCTTGGATAAACTTAGTAGGGAAAATGCAATCAACGGGTAATAATATTTTTCTCCCAAAAACAGCTTCGAATGGGGATTGACCCGTAACACGGTTGACATTTGCATTGTAAGCTAAACAAGCTGTAGCTAATTTAGCCGTCCAGTTTCTCTCAGAGAAACGGTTGTCACTCCTGAGTATTTCACCTAAAACTCGGTGTGCTCTTTCAACTCGATCTCCTTCAGGAGAATAGGCAGGGGTAACCGTCTTAGTCACTCCTAAGCCTTTCATGATTTCATGAAAGAGATGTGAGGTAAATTGGGTACCACGGTCAGTGTGTAACACTTCAAAACAACCAAAAATTAGTATCCAATTTTCAATAATAGCTTTTGCTACTGTTTCAGTAGTCATATCAGGTATGGGGATAGCCATCAAATAACGTGTAAATCCATCTTGGATAGTTAGGAAATAACGACAGGTTTTTCCATTATGTAAACTGCCCGTTAAAGGACCAACAATATCTGAGTATATTCTCTGGCCAAAGTAACTAAGGATTTCCCTATGCATTACATGTGATTTTTGATATGTGGGCTTTTTCTTAATACAATTTACACAGTTTTGTATTAAACAAGCACAATAAGATAGCATGTTGGGGAAATAAAAACGTTGTTTCATTTTAGCATAAGTATTTTGTATACCTATATGTCCACTGGTATTGGCAGGGTCACTATGACACCAATAGACTGCTTCTTTTTGTAAACTAAATGGTAAACATATACGTTCAAGGGGGGTTTTCCCATTCAAAGAAGGGCCCGTGTAGTAAATTATGCCATCCTTGATAGATAGACATTCAAAATGATTTATGTAAACCATTCCTTCAGAAAAGAAAGATTTTCTTTCCTCTTTATCTGGTTTTACTCCTTTCGTAATAAAAGGGATAAGCTTAGACAACACTGGATCAAGCAGGGTTTCATTCCTGAGCGTTTCAGGGGTAATTTCTGCTCTAGGTGCTTGGTCAATGTTGTAAATATCATCTACGTCATGTAGGGGGACATTAGGATCGACACAGTCGAGTTCCTTATCACCATCTAGGTCTGAACGTCTTGATAAAGCATCAGCATTAATTTGCTGTTTGCCTGCTCTATGTACAAGTTCATAGTTAAAACTAGTAAGGAAAACATTCCATCTAGCAAACATACCACGGTGTTCTTTAATTCCATCTAGAAATTGAACACAACGTGAATCTGTGCGAATAATAAACTTTTTAGCGCGCAAAATATGTTCGAACTTCTTTAAACCAAAAATTACTGCGGCTAATTCTCCTTTATGAGACGGATAATTTGTTTCTGCTGCAGAACATTTCTTGGCAGCACAACCTAAGAAAACTTCTTTTCCATCTTGTTTTTGCGATAAAACACAAGCCATGTTAACCTTTGACCAATCAGTATCAATTATGAAAGGTTCAGGATTGTCATATTGTGGAAAACCACGTAAAGGGGCACTTTCAAAGGCTGTTTTAAGCTGATTAAACTTGGCTTTCAAATCATCATTCCAATTAAGAGTTTTCTCATTTTTCATTTTCTGCATTTCTGCAGTGAGTCCTGCATATTCTTTAATAAAAATCCTATAATAGGACGTGAAACCCAAGAATGACCTCAGGTCTTTCGGGTTACTTGGTAAAGGCCAATCTAGTACTCTTTGTACATAGCNNATGTACTCGAATGGACTATAATATCATCAATATACGCTAGGGCAAATCCAGCTGGTAAATTTTGCAAAGCCATTGAGACTAACCGTGAATATGCACTAGGCGCGTTTGCAAGTCCAAAAGGAAGTTTAACAAAACGATAGGAGCCTAGGGGGCTTGTAAAAGTTGTATAATCTCTATGCTCAGGCAAAATAGGAATACTATGAAAAGCTCCTGCAGAATCCAAGGTGCTAAAGTATTTAGCGCCTGCTAATTTATGTAAATTGGACTCAATATTGGCAAGGGGGTAAGCATCTTTAGCTGTAAGTTTGTTGACAGCTCGATAATCGACTGCCCACCTATAGTGTTCGCTATTTTTCTTTTTACAAGCTACTAAAGCACTAGCCCACGGTGCGTGAGAAGGCTCTATAACCTTGGCTTCAAGCCATGCATCAATTTGACGTTTTAAGTCTTCTTCTTGATGTGGGTTCAACGGTCGAACTTTAGCTCTGACCGGAATAGTTTCTGGTTTAATGTCTATATGAAATTTCATTTGGGTTGTAGACCCATAATCATATTCATTTATGCTTATTGCGTCGAAGTTTTTCAGAAAGATACCAATTAAACTTTCTCTCAAATAAGGTTCGTTTGCAAGTAAGTCATTTTCGTTAAGCTTTAGCTCATTNNAGTTCTTCCACAGGCTTATGTGAAAGGCTATTTACGTCATAAACGACATGTTGTGAAGCGTCAGCAACATGTCCAATCTTAGTACCTTTAGGCAAAATTTGCTCTTTATGACTAAAATTTGCAATTAGCACCGAGACGTTATTTCCATCTCTATGGTAAACACCGGGGTGTACAAACAATTCTCTTGTATTTAGTAATTTACTGTCAACCAAAGGTTGCAATAAAACATCACTATTCTTTTTAGCGTGTACAGAAGGGTTAGGGGATCTTTTTCCAATAGATAAATTTACCACAGTGTTACTTTGTGGAGCTAATTTAAATTTGTGTGTTGCATAAACATTAAGCTTTTGATCAGCAAATACAATTTGCTTCTTTTCTTCCTTATAAAATACGCCAGGTACTTTTTCTGTATCAATATGATTCATTCTTAAATCTAATATTTCTTCATTATCTGAGAAAGGATTCCTTCCTTCAGAATTGAACTTTTCAAGCATAGTTTTTATTCTTGTGTCAATTGATGTCTTTACTAAAGAAACATTTGATGCTTGTAGTACAATTGTACCGCTTTTCATTCTCAATTGTACACCTTGTGTACGAAAATAAAGATCAGCATCATTTCGTCTTAAAAATGCTTGACCCAAATTAATGGGGTGTGCAAGATTTTGAACGACATATGGTTCAATTGAAACTGCATGGGGTAAACCTTCAAAATACAATTTGATTGGGCTGGTTTTACCTAAAATAGTTACACTACCATTGGCAGAGGCAGTACCAACTTTTCTTGGGGTGCCAGTAATTTTCAACTGCAATAATTTTGCGAATTCTTCAGAAATTAAGTCTCCAAATAAATTTCCACTATCTATTAGGACTTTTGATAAAATATTTCGGCCATAAACTTTAGCGCGAATGTAACCAACAGGTCTAGAAGTATTTACATTATTGCATAAATTGGCAATGCCATTTTCTTTGCAGATTTGTGTAAAACTTACAGTTTCTGCTAATTGGTCATGAATTGCATTTAATGAATTTGTGTCAATTTCTTTAAATGAGGTAGTATTTACATTTGCAGAACGGTTAGCATTATTTACATTTGCAAAATTATTTGCAAGATTGTCATTATGGACAGAATTTACATTCCTATCCCTAAAAAAGTAGCTGGAAGGTAATCACTACCAACTTCAGCGTCTTGGGGCTCAAGCCTGACGGTTTCAACCTTGTCTGCAATCTCATGGACGTCCTGGTCAGCTGCTTGCTGGCCAACTTGGTCGTCTTCGACTTGTTCAGGGCCATCAATAGGCTCACAGAACAGTTGTCCATCTGGCTGTTCATATACAACCATGATTTTACGCTTTGTAAAGCGTTTGTTATTGTTGGATCTGTTCACAGGGCGTTCCTGTTTATGTGTATTAACTTTGGGCCTGGTAAAAGGCTTGACAGGCCTAGCTTGCCTGCTACTATTGCCCATATAGCGATT
>DNDT01000223.1 GCA_003487525.1 Flavobacteriales bacterium | reverse complement strand
CGGTATAGCGGTCATTGGATTGGAAGTTCCTCATGCCCATATTCACCTGGTTCCCCTGAACAGCATCGGAGATATAAATTTTTCAAATCCGAAATTGAAATTTTCGGATGAAGAAATGGCGTCAATCGCCGATTCAATCCGAAATGCCTAGGTAATTTTTCTACCGGGATTTTGCTTTAAAAAGGTATCCCACCCACTGTACTTCTTTCCGGAACTTTGTGCTGAGCCCCCTTGAAAAAAATGGCAGACTGCTACCGCAAGTCCATCGGTTGCGTCAAGATGTTTGGGAACTTCCTTGTAACTCAAAATGTTGG
Organism: Flavobacteriales bacterium; assembly: GCA_003487525.1. Classification (GTDB taxonomy): domain Bacteria; phylum Bacteroidota; class Bacteroidia; order Flavobacteriales_E; family Vicingaceae; genus UBA11591. Next base: position 3,708 of record DNDT01000223.1, on the reverse strand, counting down.
CCAGCATGGCAGCAACCTGTTCTTTTGACGAATTTCCATTTCCGGTTATGGACATCTTCACTTTTTTAGGCATATACTCGGTAATGGATATGTCGCGTGAAAGTGCTGCAGAAATTGAAACACCCTGAGCTCTTCCGAGTTTCAACATGGACTGGACGTTTTTACCGTAAAAAGGTGCTTCGATCGCCATTTCATCCGGGTGGTATTCATCAATAAGTGCCAGGGTTCGGTCAAAGATTCTCTTGAGCTTTAAGTAAGGATCTCCAATTTTGGTCAGGTGAACGGATCCCATTGACAATAGAGTGATTTTCTTGTCAATTATCTTGATAATTCCGTAACCCATAATGTTTGTTCCCGGGTCGATTCCTATGATGATCTTTTCTTCTTTCAAAACTGCACGATCGAATAAAAGTAGAATTATTTATTCAGTTCCGGATAAAGTTTGGTGCTCTTGCCTGAGTCATTAAATTTGGATGAAAGAAAGGCCTTGTTAATTCCCACAGTTTATATAATTACCGCTTTATTGCTACTTGGGTATGTCTTGCTCATGATCTATACCCGTGGGGGTTTGGACAAGGAAAACTCGTCCATTCAAATTGACCGGATCCGGGACCTTAAGTTAAGTGTCGTCGCTCCTTTCAGGGACGAAGAAAAGAACCTCCCTGATTTCCTGCAAAGCATCAAAAAACAGGATTACAATAAAAATGACTTTGAATTATTAATGGTGGATGATCACTCATCTGACGGCGGGCCTGGGATCATCAACCGGTTTATCGCCGAAAACGACCTCAATGTCAGAATCATTAAACTGGAAAAAGCCGAAGCGTCTAAAAAAAAGGCCATTGAAAAAGGAATCGAGAATGCCACCGGTCAAATTATAGTGACCACGGATGCCGATACACTGCGCAACGAAAAATGGCTGACCTCCATCTCCCGGCATTTCATGTCGGGTCAAACAGAACTGCTCATTGCTCCCGTTCTTCTCACAGGTACGTCATTTACCCAAGCGTTTCAACGCATGGAATTCAATGCCCTGCAGTATATTACCATGTGTTTTGCCGCCAATCACAATGCCGTTCTGTGCAACGGGGCAAACCTGGCATACAAAAAGGACTTATTCGGACGAATGAATGGGTTCAGGTCAAACGAAGGTATTTCATCGGGCGATGATGTTTTCCTATTGTTTCAGCTAAAAAAGGAAAATAGAAACGCCATCGCATTTACCGTTGATCCAAACGCTGTAGTGAGAACAGAAGCATTGACCTCAATATTTGAGCTTTTAAATCAAAAAATCAGATGGGCATCCAAATCGATTCGTATCGATGATGTTTCATTTATCCTGCTGAGTTTGCTGGTCATTTGCTCCAATATATGGATGATTTGCCTTCTTCCGCTTGAACTAAAATTCCACACCTGGCCGGTTCTTTCTTTTCTGTATCTATCGGTTAAATGTATCTTCGACTATATGATGATCAAACGCATTGAAGCTCTTCACCACTCAAGGATTTCCCCGGTGGTTTTTGTACTTTCTTATCTTCTATATCCTTTCTACCTTGCAGCGGTCTTTTTATTATCCAAATTTAAACCGGCCACCTGGAAAGGACGGATCGTTCGCACATGAACAGAGAACAACAAACAAAGTTGCGTCGTAACCCACTATTTAAGGGTGGAGTTGTCATTATACTCTGTGCTTTGATCACAAGTCTGGGAGGAGCGTATATCCGTCCGGACGACAGTCCGTTTGCAAATGCTCAGTTCCTTGAATTATCGGTGTTAAAACCCATGACCAAAGTCCGTTTTCTGAAGGTAAGAAGGAATGAAATTGTTGAACATGCATCATGGTTGACGGAACATTTTATTGGAAAAAGAAGTGAATACCGGCAAATTCCATTTGACTCGATATCCCTTTCGGGCGATGACATTATTCTAAGCAGATACGGACATGTTAAAACCGAAAGGATTCATCTTTTAGATGCCTACCATCCCATTGACGGCAACAACCTGAGCTTAAGCTCATCGGGTAAGTTGAAATTAATAGATGGAAATGAAGTTACCGTGAATGTTGAGGTTCTTCGTCAAAATTACATGAATGACCTGGTAGTCGAAAAAAGCATGATGTTCGGAACGGATAAATACGGAAGAGATCTATTGAGCCGGTTGATGTCGGGTACTTACATCTCACTAAGTGTGGGTCTGATTTCGGTTGTTATTTCGCTCGTACTGGGAATTTTCCTGGGAATGTGGGCTGGATTTTTCAGAGGATGGTCGGATCGTATTATTCTCTGGTTAATCAATGTGGTATGGTCCGTACCTACCTTGTTACTTGTGATTGCCATCACACTGGTTCTTGGCAAGGGATTCTGGCAAATTTTCGTAGCTGTTGGCCTTACGATGTGGGTAGAGGTGGCGCGGATTGTAAGGGGACAGGTACTGAGCATGCGCGAAAAAGAATTTGTTGAGGCCGGAAAGGTTTTGGGGATGAGTAACTTACGAATAATGGCCCGACATATATTACCCAATATAAGCGGTCCGATCATTGTAATCAGTGCGGCTAATTTTGCATCTGCCATTCTGCTGGAAGCGGGTTTGAGCTTTTTGGGAATCGGCGCCCCTCCACCTCAGGCAACCTGGGGAAAAATGATCAGTGAACACAAAGCTTACCTGATAACGGGAGATGCACATTTGGCGATCATTCCCGGCATTGCAATCATGTTATTGGTTCTGTCTTTTACATTTATCGGCAATGCGCTTCGGGATGCCTATGATGAAAAAATGGTGTGATGTGCTTAAAACAACATCAGGGCCGCCAGGTAGATTACAAAACCCAAACCCATCAGATAAAGGGTATAGGGGAGAATTTCTTTCGCTTTTAATCCTGTAATGCCCAAAAGGGGCAAGGCCCAAAATGGCTGCAACATATTGGTCAGTTGGTCTCCGTATGCCAGCGCCATGATACACTTTGAGATAGGTATTCCCATAGCATCGGCAGTTTGTATAATGATCGGGCCCTGCACCGCCCACTGCCCTCCTCCGCTGGGTACAAAAATGTTGATGATTCCCGCACTTATATAGGTAAAAATCGGAAAGGTGAATTCATTGGACATGGAGGTAAAAAAAGTCGAAAGGTCCTCGACCATGCCGGAGTTTTTCATCAGCCCCATGATGCCGAAATAAAGCGGAAACTGAATCAATATACCGGCTGCCCCTGAAATTGCATCATCCACTGCATGGACAAACCGATGAAAGCTCCCGTGAAATACAAGACACAAAAACAACAAGGTCAGGTTGATAAAATCAGGTGTCATGAACCTGAAACTCGTTATATCGCCACTTGAATAGATGCGAACAAGTACTCCGATAAAAACAAAGCCGGCAAACAACCAGGCCATGACTGCCGAATGATTTAGTTTGTCGGCACCCTTGATTTCCATTTCATTTTCGGTAAAATGCCATTGCCTGAAGTGTATGCTGAAGGACCTGGTTTGTACTGATTTTCCCAAATAATACATCGACGCCGGAAGAACCAATATCAAGACCAGCATGACCGATAAATTCATACCGCTGAATACCGTTTGGTCAAATCCGATTGCCCCCGGTAACAAGGCCACTTCATTTGGGCTGTATATTCCACTCATCATTTCACGAATGTGATTTGGCTCTGCAGCTTTGACCAAAGAAGAACCTGATACTCCACCGTGCCATACCATG
>DNDT01000365.1 GCA_003487525.1 Flavobacteriales bacterium | reverse complement strand
ACCCTTCGATGCTATGAGATGTTTCTCGGACCTCTGGAACAACATAAACCATGGGAACCAAAAGGAATTGAAGGAGTACATCGTTTTCTCAGAAAGTTCTGGGGGCTTTACCACGGACAGGACCGCTTTGAAGTCAGTGAAAATCCGGCTTCCGAAGAGGCGCACAAGGCTCTGAATAAGTTCATCAAAAAAGTACACCACGATATTGACAGGCTTTCATTCAACACTGTTGTGAGTGAATGCATGATCCTTACCAACCGGCTGATTGAGTTAAATTGCCGCGAAAGGGAAATTCTGGAACCCTTTGTTATTGCAATATCTCCATACGCACCGCATGTTGCGGAAGAACTTTGGGAAAAACTGGGGAACGACTCCTCCGTTTGTTTCACCAAATTTCCTGAAGTCGATGAACAATACCTCATTGAAAATTCAGTCAATTACCCCATTTCTTTTAACGGCAAGGTTCGCTATACACTGGAGTTTTCGACTGACGCCAGCAAAGAAGATATTGAATCCGCCGTTCTCTCAAATGAGAAAAGCGAACGATGGTTGGAAGGGAAATCTCCCAAGAAGGTCATCGTTGTACCAAACAAAATCGTCAATGTTGTCGTTTAATAGCGATTGGCATTCTTAATTTTACTTAGATTAGGTTTGAATTAAATGAAAAGATATCTTTTCCTTTTTGCTATTGCTGGTTTGTTTTTTCTATCTCACTCCAAACGAGAGTTTTCCTGGTTTCAGACCGAACAGAACGAATACAGAAAAATAAACAACAGGGCATTCAAAGAAGGGGAACACACCGAATATCTCGTTCATTACGGGCCTCTGGACGCCGGTATTGCGACGCTCGAAGTACGAAAAACAGACACAAAAATTAAGGGCAGGGAATTACTGCATATCGTCGGTACGGGACGGACTAGAGGAGTTACAGATGTGTTTTTTCACATAGAAGACCGGTACGAATCATACATAGACAAAGACGCGGTCTTTCCATGGTTATTTAAGAGGGACGTCCATGAAGGAGGATATGAGATACAACAGCTTTACAAGTTTTACCAAAACAAAAATATCGTTCAGACCCAAAAAGGCGTGGACCATCCGGTACCTCCGTACATTCAGGATATGGTCTCCGCTGCCCTGTACGCCAGAACACTGAATCTTAGAAATTTAAAGGTGAACGATACCGTCAAAATCAAATCGTTTGTCGATGATGAAATATTTGACCTCATGATTCAGTATGTCGGAACGGAGGAAATAAAAATCAAATGCGGCAGGTTTCGCTGCATGAAATTTAATCCGGTAATTCAGGTGGGGAGAATCTTCAAATCCAAAGAGGATCTCGAGGTTTGGATAAGCGATGACGAGAATAAAATCCCGATGCTGTGCCGGGCCAAAATCCTTGTCGGATCCATAAAGGCTGAATTGATCGACTACAGAGGAGTCGCAAATCCAATGGCTAAAATTGACAGGTGAGGCGATTCCCACCTTTCTTTTACCTAATTTCGCAGCCTCAAAATATTTTCCTTGACTTTCTATAAACAACTCATTCACACGACCATCTTCGTCATCTTTTTGGCAGGTATCGTTTCGTGCGGAACGGGAAATGAAGAGACGACCTTTTCGGACGGTGACAGTGTTGAGGGGACAAAAGCACCGAGCTTTGAATACGGCATTGAAACTGACAGTTTCAGTGTCATACAGGGAGTCATCAAAAAAAATGAGTTTCTCTCAGACATTTTACTGAGGTACAATGTGCCATACGGTCTCATTCACAAAATATCCGAAAAATCAAAGGATGTATACGATGTACGCAGATTGGGACGAGGGAAGAACTACACCTTATTATGCGCCAAAGATTCGTTAAGCACGGCACGGTATTTCATTTATCAGGCGAACGAAATAGACTATGTCATTTATTACTTTCAAGGTGATTCGGTCGATATTAAACTCGGGGCAAAACCGATTACCCTGGTGGAACAGCTAAAAGAGGGTGTCATTAAAAGTTCACTTTACAATACCCTCATCGATTCGAACCAAAATGTGTTGCTGGCATTCGAAATGGCCGACATATTTGCCTGGACCATTGATTTTTACCGTCTGCAACCGGGAGATAAATACACAATTCTATACACCGAAATGCAGGTTGAAAACAAGTGTATCGGCATTAAAAGGGTCAATGCCGTTGTGTTTAACCATGAAGGAAAGGACTTCAGGGCATACTATTATAAACAGGACAGTACAGGCGCAGATTACTTTGACGAAGAAGCTCAAAGCCTTCGAAAAGCCTTCCTGAAATCACCGCTGAAATACAGCAGGCTCAGTTCAGCTTTTACGCAACGTCGTTTTCATCCTGTTCAGAAAAGGTGGAAGGCCCATTTGGGAACCGACTATGCCGCACCAAGCGGAACGCCCATTATGAGTACGGGTGACGGAGTAATCACGGAAGCAAGCCACAAGGCTTTTAACGGAAACTATGTTAAAATCAGGCACAACAGTGTCTACAATACACAGTATCTTCATATGAGCAGGATTGCAAAAGGGATTAAACCCGGTGTATATGTGAAACAGGGAGATGTAATTGGCTATGTTGGCAGCACAGGACTTGCTACCGGGCCACATGTCTGTTATCGATTCTGGAAAAACGGCTCACAGGTAAACCACCTGCATGAGGAATTCCCTCCTTCAGAACCAATTCAGGAAAAGAATATGGCTGATTTTAAGGAGTATTTGATTAAGGTGGATTCGAGCTTACAAAATAATCTTTCTCCATAGGGCTGCCGCAGTATTTACAATAACGAGCATTTCGGTCGTGTCCTTCCTTTGAACAATCCGGACAGGTTCTGGTTGTGACTTCCAATTGCTTGTCTTTCCAAAGTGCAACAGAGACTATTCCCGTGGGAACCGCAATTATCGTATATCCAATAAGCATTACGAACGAAGCCAGGGTTTGACCAAAAAATGTCTCAGGCGCAATATCTCCATAACCAACCGTTGTCATGGTAACAATAGACCAGTAAATGCTGTGCGGGATGTTGTTAAATCCATGCTCAGGGCCTTCGATCATGTACATAAGGGTTCCAATAATTACATTCAAAGCGACAACTGCTCCCAGGAAAATTGTTAGTTTATACCGGCTGACCTTAAAAGCCTCAATCAACATTCCTGCTTCTTTTACAAAAGCCACTAGTTTTAGAATCCTGAACACCCTTAAAAGTCTAAGCGTTCTAATAACAAGTAAGTATTGCGATCCTACAAATATCAGGCTGAGATACGTTGGCACCACCGACAATAAATCAATAATGCCATAAAAACTGGTTATGTATTTGAAAGGTTTGTGGGTCGTCCAAATCCGAAGAATATATTCAATGCTAAATAAGACAGTAAATACCCATTCCACCGCATGGAGAAAGGTTCCGTATTTTGCCAGAATGCTAGGAACACTGTCAAGCATGACCACTACCACGCTCAACAGAATGGCCCACAACAATGCCAAATCAAAGATTTTTGCGGGTCGTGTGCTTGCTTCAAATATTATATGGCGGATTTTTTCTCTTGAAAGGTCCATTAATACGGATCGATATCGAATTGAAATTTAATGCTCCTAAAGTTATCTATTGCCGTGAAGCTCACAAGGATTTCACTCAACTTTTTCTTTGCGGACTGAACATTGAGTGACTTATCAAAACGTAAAATAAAATGCATGGAGTATTTGTTCCGCACACGCTCAATGTAAGGAAACTCGGGCCCCAGAAGTGCATCACCAAAGATGCGTTTCATGTCTTGTCCCAGGGCCTTGGCTGCATTGAAAAGAATCTGTCTGTCGTGATATCTGAGTGTAATTTCCATCATGCGGTAATACGGGGGATAATGAAAACTTCGTCGTTCCATCAGTTCCGCATTCAAAAACTGTTCAAAGTCTCTCTTAACAACATATTGTATTACAGGATGTTCGGCATTGTAGGCCTGTATAACAACCTTACCGCGCTTTTTTTTGCGGCCGGCACGACCGGAAACCTGGGTAAATGTCTGAAAGGCTCTTTCGAATGACCGAAAATCGGGAAA
>DNDT01000278.1 GCA_003487525.1 Flavobacteriales bacterium | reverse complement strand
TGCCCCCGCGGAGCGGACCCAAACAAATAAAGAGCCACCAAAGACTAATATTATTACTCAAAAAGTACGATCAAAAATTTGTGAATAAACAAATAGCTCGCTTTGCAAACGCCCGCCAGTGAAGGATAATAGTATTTATAAGTTCATCCTGCTTACCGGGATACTCAGTATTGTTCTTTTTTAGGACTTTCGTCGCGACTACTGTATGATCAGTTTTTGTGAACGAACGTCCGAACCGGAAATAACCCGGATGACATAAATGCCCGGATTTAGCCCGTCGGTATCAAAGACCATTTTATCTCCCTGAATGACAGATTTCAGATCCAGTTTTTGTCCTGCACTGTTGTAGACATCAACCGATTTTTCACCGATGTGATCAAGCTCGACGGTAACTTGATTTGTCGCAGGATTGGGATACACATTGAAGTACCCGTTTACCAGACGGTCAAATTCTTCGTAACTGAGTGGGTGATCAATGGTGAAATTAAAGATGATCGACCGGCCGAAATCGGGTTCAAAATTCTTGATGGATTGATTTTTCGGAGTAATGAATTTGACGGAGCCTGCACCGTCACTGTTTGCCCAGAAATCAATACCATCTCCGTCGTAGTCATTCACAAAGAACTGGTAACAACCAGGTGTCAACCGCATGGTGTCGTTGTATGTCCTGTTGTTCACAAGGGTCGTACGCTGAAACACGATGTTTTCATCTTCGTCCAGAACAAAATACGTGCTCTCGTTTGCCGCGTTGTTGGTACTGAACCGAATAACGAATTCGGATGGAACCACGGCTGGTATTTCGAAATACGTACTCATGACGTTGTTGTACTGATATGCGTCCGAACCTGCATTGGGACCTTCAACTTCAGCGTAAAAACGGTTGTTATCCGGTTTCATCGCCTTCCATAAACGCTCCGGAGAAGGAAGGGTTACTTCCTCTTTTTCCATAAAACTCAGGTTTCCGCTCCATTTGAATGTTTCAGGTGTTGCGGCATCGTTAATCCAATAGTTAATGGTAAGGCTTGTCAGGGCACTGGAACCGGTATTTTGGATAACAATGCGCGGATTTGCACAGATGTAATTTTTTCTTGAGTTCTCGATGGCGGGACTCGGTGCTAAAATATCGGCTACAGCGGCATCGAGTGTGAAATTGGGATCGCCATAGGTGACCAGTTGATGATTTACGATATAACTGGAACTTCCCGTCGCCAGCGACATGGAGTAATCGATGTTGGCAGAATTTCCGGCCGTTACAAATGAGCTTATATCCGATTCATGCAAATCGGTTGCGGCTCCGGGACACCATCCGGCACGGTCGTAAATCCATGTGCCCCCTTGAGGATATACAGGGTTTTCACCACATTCCTTCCAAACCTGCCACGAAATGGTATTGCTTCCATTGTTTAAACTGACACTGTGTGTTCTGGGTATAAACTCTCCTTCCTGACCGTGACCGGTTATGGCAGATCGGATTTTAAACGATTTTCCCAGCGCATTCAATTGAATGTTTCGCGGTTCAAAATCCAGGTTCTGGGATATTGAACTGTAAGAAGGTTTGGTGACTTTCCATATCTGGTCGATGTCAAGTACATCTCTTGGCGGTGTACCCACAATGAATAAAAACTGGATGTCCATTTCTTCCTGGTTTTGTCCTCCCCATTCCATGGTAAGTCGTTTCTTTCCTTTGAGAACGGGAGAAAAGTCTGTCAGGTCAAAGGTCCAGGTTTTACCTCCCATGCCAAAATTAAGCCCGATGCCATAAGGCGTAACAAAAGACATGATCTCGAACTTGCTGGGGTATCTCCTGAAATACTCCATCGTATAAATACCGAAAAATCCCTGTGCACCAATATAGATAGAGTCTATTTTGGCTCCGTTGGTATCAATGATATATTCATATCCTGCCTGATAATAAAAGTTGGTGGTTGAAGCGATGCTGTCGCTTTTCAAGGTTCCGGCTTTTGAAAAAATCTGGTATGCGGTCACGCTGTGCTGAAAGTTTGGCACGGAATCCAAAATAGTGTCTATGACAGTGGTTGTCTGGTAATTTCCCTGAAGGAAAGTCAACATCGGCCTGTGATTTACCCCATGCATTTCCTTGAACAAGTCAATTCCCTTGAATTTTGCCCATTGGTTGCCATTCACGATGCTGGCATCATTTTGGTTTGGCGAAGCATCGGCTACAGATGTACCGGTTCCTTCGTTTAAGGGATAATACATTTCAAGGTGAGCGTATTTCGGATGACTTGCATCAATGCTCTTATACATCCACTGTCCTATTTCGGAGGCCGTAAGAACGGTATCCCATAATCGAACTTCGTCTATTATTCCATCAAAGTATCGGTTGTTTGTTCCCCTGCTCACCCTGACGTTGATTCCACCGGTTACATTGGTATTCATTACCTGGCTTACCTGGGAACCCGGCCCCTCCAGGATGCCATCCACGTATAGATTTGTCTGGATGACATTGGTTCCGCTAAAGGTACAGGCAACGTGATGCCATTTATTGTCTGCCACGTCGGTAACACCAACCTTGTTTCCACCATTAACCTCGACCCGTAACTTGCNNCTTGCCTCCGTCCATACGGAAATTCCATTTTTCTCCGGTTGCATCTCGTCCCCAGCTGACAATTTCTTTTCCACCTACGCTTGTCTTGATCCAGGCTTCGACGGTTCTGGGATTGCTGCCACCTATGCCCTTGTACTGATTCGCTTCGATGTAGTTTGATCCGTTGAAATTGAAGTATTGGTCCCCGTTTGATTCCAGTCCGTAAATGAAGGAGTAAGGGGCAACGGTATCGCCAAGGCAAACAACACCATTGTTGGTTTGGTTGTTTGTGAATGTAAACTCAACAATGACATTAGACGTTCCATTCCAGATAAATGGATTCGAGAATTGCAACCTGTTGTTACCGGGAATAAAATCGGTGTTTTTAAAATAAACTTCCGAAAATGCGGTAAGATGTGGTTGGGCATCACTCAATTGAGGATCGGTTGTGCTTTTCATGCGCACGCGCAGGAAATCGGCGGCGTTGATCCCCGCGACCGATTGGTTTATCAGGATTCCATCAATGCTTCCGCCGGTCACACCGGCACTGATCAATTCGGAACTGGTGAAGAGGTACATTGACTTTCCGTTGACTTCATCTGTTTTTAGTACCGAGTTCAGGGAGAGATTACCGCTTCCCATGACGGACTGCGTTTCTGAAATAATGCTGTCTACCGTAGTGCTTGTCTGATACGTGATGTAATAGTCATTGACCGTATTGTTTGTGTAATAAAACGTGTCTCCCGTAAAATCAGAGATGCTGTAAGATGCCTGGCGACTCAACAGGGAATCTGTTTTGGATGAATCCGTTATATAGGTATTGCATGAATAATCCCATTCGCCGCATCCGAGGTTTCTGTTGCTGCCGGTAGAAACTTTCCCGTCTTTACACCTCATGTTGTATTTCATGATGATCTTCTCAAAAGTGAGGTTTGAGTTGTCCGGGAAGTTAACCATGGTATCTCTTCCAATGGAACCGTGGAAAAGTGATTTGACGACAATGGTGTCTCCGACCGACTGGGAGAAAAGGCTAATGCTTGCCAAAAGGGCGAAAATGATAAGGATATTCTTTTTCATGCGATTTCTTTTAAGAAATGCAAAACTAAGGCAAAAAGTCGTGCCAAGACCTGAACCGGTGTACATTATGTCTCAGGGCTGAGATAGTGAGTTAAGTGCAAAAGAAAAGGG